>JAFLTR010000024.1 GCA_022509205.1 Muribaculaceae bacterium
CTTTGAGGGGGTAGTGGCCGTTAGGCCGTGTGAGTTCGAGTCTCATCCTGGACACTTCTTCAAGAGCATCTTAAAATAGTGGCAACACTAAATTAAGAGGCTCTTTTTATATACAATATATGGATACCATAACTGATTTGCTATCGAATTACGGCCTTGCCGGTTTATTCATCGGTCTTATAACGTTCCTGATTATTGGCTTGTTCCACCCCTTGGTGATTAAAGGTGAATATTATTTCGGAGAAAAGATAAAATGGGCTTTCCTGGCCTCCGGAATTATTTTCCTCTTCCTGTCAATACTCGCTAAAGGATTAATATTGTCTGCTATTTTCGGAGTCACTTCTTTCAGTAGTTTCTGGGGTATTAAAGAGGTAGTGGAGCAAGTGGAAAGAGTTAGGAAAGGTTGGTTCCCGGCAAATCCCCGGCATCCGGAACGTTATGAAAAACCGGACTCATCTGTGGCTGAAAACTCGATTAGAGATTAACAAGCCGTCAGAAAATATTTATCTTTCAATCTTTAAACCTGCATTGGAGGTCGCTATAATGTTCGATGCGTCGGTCGCGCAAGAAAGGCCACCAATGTCTCACATTTTCCGTGCGTTGGAAATCAATGTCGACCAAAGCTTCCTCGGGAGCGGAATCGCTGCAGAGATGTAGGATCTCTCCTTGCGGTCCACACACAAAGCTTGATCCCCAGAAATCAATGCCTGAAGTATGCCCTGAGGGGTCTTCCTCAAATCCATATCTGTTTACTGCCACTACCGGCAGACCATTAGCAATACCATGGGCCCTTTGCACAGTTATCCACGCGTCAAGCTGTCTTTTTTTCTCATCTGAATCATCATCCGGATTCCATCCAATGGCAGTGGGATAGAGAAGCATGTCTGCTCCTCTTAGCGCCATAAGCCTTGCAGCTTCCGGATACCATTGATCCCAGCACACCAACACACCGAGCCGGCCAAGTGAAGTCTCTACGGGCTCGAAACCAAGATCACCGGGTGTAAAATAGAATTTCTCATAGAAACCGGGATCGTCGGGTATATGCATTTTCCGGTATTTTCCGGCCAGACTCCCGTCTGATTCAAACACAAGAGCCGTATTATGGTAAAGTCCGGGAGCTCTTCTTTCAAAAGCACTGGTCACAAGCACCACCTTATTGTCATGAGCCGCTTCGGCATACACATCCATGAACTCATCGAGAGAGGTGGCATATCGGAAATTATCCACATCTTCACACTGACAGAAATAGGGGGAATCATGGAGTTCTGAAAGGACCACAAGCTGAGCCCCATCAGAGGCAAGACTTTCTATGGAGGCCAAATTACGTTTCCGGTTCAGCTCTATATCATCATTAAAAGAGCGCTGCACGATACCGACTTTTATATTTTTAGTTTTCATTGAGATTTATATTATCGGGGGTGTAAGTGTGTTTTTAATATCAGAATATTGGTCTCATAGGTATGGTAAATAAAATGCAGATTCAGGTGTTAAAAGTCCGGCGCATACCTGAGCGTACCCAAAGGGAGCTGCATCGTGGCGCAATGCAGCGAACCATGCTGCTTTATTAGAGTCGTACAATCTATACCCACCACCTTATGCTCCGGAAAGGCTATTTTTACTGTGAGCATAGCCAAGGAATCATTTTGCGGCTGATTGTAAGTGGGCATGAAAAGCACCTTTTCCGTCACGAGATAATTGGCATAAGTGGCCGGTAACCTTAGCCCTTCTTCATCATAAATTGGGTCGGGGAGAGGCAGCTCCACAAGATTATATGGCTCCCCTTCAGCGTTCCTAAACATGGATAGTTGAGCCCTCATCTTCAATAACTCCTCGAAATGAGGGTCATCTACATTTCTGCATCCCGTGAAAAAGATAATATTGTCCGGCGCCATGCGGGCGAGAGTGTCGATGTGGGAATCAGTGTCATCCCCTGCAAGTTCGCCATAATCGAGAAATAGAATGTGTTGAGCCCCGAGTCGTTGCCTTAATTCAGCATCTGCCTGAATTTTTGTCAGACCGCCATTCCGATTGGGAGAGCAGAGGCAACGGGTAGTGGTTAGAATCGTACCGCGACCATCTGTATCAATGGAACCCCCTTCCAGGATAAAAGCAGTTTCGTTGCGATATATTCCTTTGCTGAAAAAGGCCTTTTCATTAAGATGACGGTTGACGAGATTATCCTTATCTGCAGCAAACTTAAGTCCCCATCCATTGAACCCGAAATCGAGTAATCTTAATTCTTCATGCTTAAGAATTGTAATGGGTCCGTAATCCCGGGTCCAGGTGTCGTTATAGGGAATCTCTATGAACGTTATCCTTCGGGATGTGTTGTTGTCGAATATTTTTTCAGCTTCATTACGGTCCGGACATAGGAGCACAACATGGATTCCTTCATCCACCATAGTCTCCACTATCCTTTTATACTGAGCGATGGCTTCGTCGAGTATATAGTTCCAGTCGGTGGCCTCATGGGGGAGAGAAAGAAGCACTCCCTCGATTGGAGTCCATTCCGGTAGAAATTCTTTCATACTGAGGATTTGAAATTTCTGTAAAATTACAAAATATTATTATGAATAATATTCCGGGGCAATCAGAAATGCGAATTTTTTTCTTAACAAAAAGCTGAAAATAATATAGGCTAACGAGAGATAGAAACTCAATGAGAATACGAAATTGTTTTCTGAGGATATATGGAAGAGCCGGGAAATCCCTGTGATTATAAAAGGTTCGACAGCTATAGCTATGTAGAGGGCACAGAGCACGAGGGAGAGCCCGAAGATATTTTTTTTAGGGTCTTTCACGGCATAGCTTGTCTTGTCGTAGACTAAGGGCTGAAAAATACCGAAAGCAAAACCGGCCAGAATTCCTCCCAGATAAAGAGCCCATTCCGAAGAAGTGAATGAAATTAAAGCCAATCCTCCGGCCATCAAAGCTCCCAGTATAGGATAAACGAGACTGCGGAATGTTCGTAGGAAGAGTTCAAGAACGAATCCTGAGACCAGCACTGCAATGAAGAAAACCCCGATAACAGCTCCCGACACTTTAGGACTCCAGCCATATTGGGCAATAAGCTGAGGGAGATAAATCACGATGGCGAAAGTCACAAAAGTGAAGAATGCATTGTTACCGCTCAGAGCCCATATTTTGGGGAAATCGATACCTTTTTCCTTGTCTTGCATCACACATTCTTTGCGGAATTGCTGAGATGGGAGCTCCGGATCGCCGAAACCGGGAATATATTTAAGCCAGTAACATAGAATCAGAGGAACGATAGCAACAAGGTAAACCACAAATGGAAGGTGCCAGTTATGGCCCGATATCAGGAAACTCACAACGAAACTTGCCACAACTGTACCAAAATTAGATGTGGCGGATTTTATTCCAAGGTTGCGGGTGAGGTATTTGCCGGAGAAAGCGTTGACCATGAAACCCATGGCGAAAGGTATAAGGATTCCGTCGGCTGCTCCTAACAGGCAACTGGCAATGATAAGTCCGGTCATTGATTTAGTGAATAAATATAAAATCCCACACCCGATAAAAAGGAGCAGTGAACAGATTATCAACGGGATTTTATGACGATAGCCTGAAAGTTTCCCCGCGAGAAACACAAAAGGGATTATTACGAAATTTGGGAGCGTCGTGAGAAGTTGGATTTCAAGTTCGGAAGTATGGAGAATTTCCCTCAAAGAACCCTCAATAGGTGCCACAGCCACACCGGGAAGATTTATGATGAAGCACACCGACAAAATTGCAATGTAGGTGAGCACAGGCATCGGATTTCTTCCGGTCTTTATCATATTTATAATTTCTAAGCTGGGAGCCTAAATATGCTTTTGGAGTATGGCTTTTGTAACTATAACAATCCTCCCGGATAAAAAGATTATAAATTTCCTTACGTAAAATTATCTTTTACTGGATAGTGAATTTAGGATTTTCACCTGTTAAGCCTGACGCTGTGATATGATAAAGAACTTCAATGCAAGGAAGATTCCTTAAAGTGTTGTTAAAGATGTTACTTTTTTCATTCCGTAAAGTGATATAGCTTTCTGTAAATCAACAGCTACGCCACATTTGTTAAAGCATATCCTCTTATACTCCGTTCCATTATCGCTAAGCGTATATATTGTGATTTGTCCCGGAAATACGGTAGAAAATACAGCTTCCTTATAACGCCGGTATGTCTCTGCCTCCCTTCTTAATAAATATGCATAATCATTAGATCCATCTTCACTCGGAGTTTCCGTAATTTCGACATGTGAATCGATCATTTTTTTAATTTCGTCTTGTGAACCCATCTCAGGATAGTCTGACTCATTTCTTGGTATAATGTATAACGGGCTCTCCTCAGTGACATCGATTTTAAGTATAGACAATCCATGATTATTATGAATTGGGATATAATGATAATACTCTCCTTCTAAATTTTCTACAATAGTTAATCTATGACTCATCCTCCCTTTGTCTTTAAGATAAATATACCTATCATCCATAGCTACAAAAGAATTGGATGCATCCGTCATCCATGCCGATTTATTTATAAGAGGCGGCTCAAATCCAAACGTTTTGGAATTATATAATTCATTAATGATTCCGACAAATCTTGTATGTAAATCGGAAGAAGGGCCCAACCTCATCATACAGGAAAAGTCAAACCATTCCGGTCTGTGGTTTAAATGATTAAATATCAGTTTCTCCATATATTCTTCACATTGGTCAGAATAGCTTACACGGGTTTCGTGTATGGACTCCGAAGAAAGCTTTCCATCCAATAAGGCCTTTTTTGATTCTTCCGGAGAAATGACAGTCAGGCCATATTCATCATTTTCATCATCATAGTCTGAAATTGCTTCAAAGACCTTAAGCTGCCAAATCCCATATTCAAAGCTAAAACAGAAAATCATTCTAAGATTCAGGGGGAAGATCCAAAATCTTGTTTTCCCCATATCGTATTCATCTATCCAGATACCTTCAGGTATTAAAACGCTGGCATTTTCATTAGAAACGGTAAGATTCTCGGGCGAAGAACGTATTTCTACCAAATCACATAAATTTTGCAGTTGGCTAATTAACGTCAATGGAGAAACATAATCATCTTCCTCTAATAAAGATTCGATCCGGGATCTATATATTTCGATTTCATGAAATGAAGATAATGAACCCACCACGGGCCAATATTTTATGATATCATCCAGAAGGGATATATATTTAGTCAAATCCACACGACCCTCACAATAATCTTTTCTCGGTCGTGAAATATCTGAAAATGGGGTTAAGGCTCCATATCCAATCAAAATAAACCAGAAAGGAGCTGTAAAATTATTGTCTAAAGCTTTCCAAAACTCCTCTTCAAATAATTTTTCATTTTCTTGGATAGCGACTGCAGGCGACAGAGTCAGATAGATATGATTATATTCTTGAAACGCTATTTTATAGAATAATTTCAAAGCGAATCTCTGTTTCGACTGCTTTCTTTTTCCATTCCATAAATTTTTAGATCCGAAAGTCTTACTTGCTTTTACCAGGCCATCAACCGCCTTATTAACAGAGATTGGAAAAAACTCCTTAATTTTCTGATTCAGTCTCTCATAAATTTCAAGGATCTTTTCTTCGTTATGTAGGTTTAGCCAGCTTTTCAATGTCATGCCAATGAATTTCTCACCGGTTGCCCTGTCAGGGAATATAATATCCGACCTGATCAGACTGGAAACACTCTTTTTGAATTTACTTTCCCTCGACATATTCTCCATTCCTAATTTATTATTTTATCATTTCGGAGCAAAATTAGTTGTTTTATCTATTGTTTGAAACATGGAGCAATTCAATTTTGTAGTCTATATTCCTTTGAAAAGGAATAAACGCATACTTATTGCCCTAATCAATAATAACCTCTGACAATCAGAGCAGAATATATGAAGAAATTAGTAGTTTTGTATCCATAAAAGAAAAACTGAAAGAAAAATGCCCCAAAAAGTTACAAATAAATTAATAATTTGTATCTTTGCAAATAGATGGAGTCGGAAGAGAAATCCCGGCCTGTTGAGAAAAGCGATTCGCTTTCTTCTCATGTGAAAAAATCGCCAAAGTTTTAGATATGAGAGATGGAAAGACAATACGCTCTTCCTGTTTGTATTTCAAATCCCCTTCAGAGATTCAGAAGGATTTGAGTAATACAGTGGGGCATTTTTCTTCTGTTTTTTCAGTCATATCGGGGCGTTTGGCGATGCCTATCACATCTGGGAAAGCCGAGAATAACCCCCACTTTTCTAATTTATGGAAACCACATAACAGGAAAGAGACAATAAAAAACTTAAAAGATATGCCATTATTTAGAATCAGTGTTAAACAGCCAAAAATCACAGGTGGCCAACGGATTGAAAAAGGAATGTCCGTAGATGTAGTTTCTAACTCAATGAGTAATCCGGTAGTTACAAATGGTGGCCAACCGGTAGTTGACGCATTTATGCGTATTTATGGAGTAGACATCAAAAAGATGGGCGCTCTTAACATGGTTTATCTTGATTGCCAAAGAATAAGTTAACAATATGGAAAATAAAATTAAAATCCTGCGTGAAGCTGCTACATTGGTTGGTAGGAAAGACATCCAAAATGCTTTGCATGAAATAGAAGTTAAAAATTCTTCAAAGGCGGAAATCATATTGCCTCTGGTAGGTGAATTTAGTTCAGGGAAAACCACTCTAATAAATTCTCTGACTGAAGGCAAACAATTGGAAACCGCAACCAAGCCTACGACTGCTACTATTTTCGAGATTCATTTTGGTGCTGACCATAACTATGCGACTATAACCGAACGAGACGGACAGGTTAAAAAAATTGAAGATGTGGCTCAGCTTAAAAATGCAGAATTAGGCGACACTGCCATCGTAAATGTGTATGACACATCGAAAAAAATACCCTCATCAACTGTAATAGTAGACACTCCGGGACTATCATCATCGGATCCAAGACATCGCCAGGCTCTTGTGGATTTTTTACCCTACGCCGACGCCATCTTATTGGTTACGGATGTAAATCAACAAATTACAAGGAGTCTTACAGATTTCATTGATACGATGAAATTGTCAAAAAGACCTATCTACTTGATCATAACTAAAATAGACACTAAAGCACAGAGTGAAATCGAAGCAGTCAAAAAATATATAGCGGAAAATACTAAACTCCCGATTTCACAAGTAGTTTGTGTATCCTCAAAAAACAATGAATTAGATCAATTCTATACTCTCCTAGACGAGGTTCAAAAAAACAAGGAAACAATCCTGAAAAGTGTAAATACGTATCGTATTCGGACTATAGCAGATGATCTGATAAATCAAATTGATGAGATTTTATCAGCCTCCACATCGGAAGAAGGGTTAGATGAAGCAATTCAGGCTCAAAATTTTGAGTTGAAAAAACTTCTACATTCAATTAATGTTCTTGCAGATAATGCCGCTTCAGAAATTGACAATGCTGAAAGAAATATTATTAGAAGATTTGAGGACTCCGTTGGCAATAAACTGCTTTCAGTTATATCTTCCAACAGCAGTGATTATGATTCTGAGGCAATAGGCATCATAAACTCAACTTGTAGTCTTTTAATGGCCGATTATCGGAATCAAATTCAAGATATATTGGTGAAATGTGCCAATAGTCCGGAAATGGACATTGATCTCCAGACGGTAAAATCTATCGACCTTTCTAATGTAGAAATCAATAATCTTTCTTATGGGTTAAACCTCAATTCAGCCGGACACGAATACGACAGTTGGATTGCCACCGGAATTCAAATAGTGGCTGCCGGCGCTGCGATAGGTGTTGGTGGTGCTGTAGGAGGTGTAGGCGGTGCTTTAAGTATGGCAGATACGGCTTCTGACGTTGGAAGCATGATATCAAATCAACAAGCCGTTGCAAGGATGGAAAGTGTTTCAAATGGGAATGCACCTAGCCAAAATAAAGGTATGATAGAATCCCTTGTGGGATTAGCCACAGAAAAACTTATGGGACTCCCTCAAAGAAGGAGAGCAATTAGTAATTATCTTGATGATACTCTTGTGCCTCAGTTCAAATCGGAGATGATATCCATCAAAGAAAGGGTAACCCATGGCTTTAAGAATATTTTGGAATCAGAGGCACAAGAATTGATTTCTGAAAAACAGAAGGTTCTGAAACAACTTAAAGAGGAGCAACTTCATCATAAAGAGGAAGTAAAACGGAAAATGGATCTTCTCCGTGAAGTAAAACAAAGAATAATAACTATGTAAATGAAAAACGATATCAATATGTGGGAATTTTTAGGTGGCCTGGTGGTTGGAGCAGGAGCTATATTTGTAAAAGATGCGGTTGTCGGTAATCAAGGTGGTAACAACGCCAAACTAAAACAGGAGCTCAAAGAATTATATGACGAAAATGAAAAGTTTCGTCAGAGAAGTAAAGAACTCCAAAGAAGAGTGGAAGATCTTCAAATTGAAAACCGGAATCTGAAAAATTCTAATAAATCCGGATCTGACAATATGGAAGACCTAAGAGATGATTTGGAAGATGCTCAGGCAAAAATTAAAAAACTCGAACAAATGAACGATGAATTAAGCCGAAAAGTTCGAGAATATAAAAGAGCCTGCGATGATTATGAAACTGAATTGAATGCATTAAAAAAATAATTTTCATGGATTTAATCTTAGTGATTGTCATAGCCGTTTTGGCTTTGGCTATAGGAGCTTGTGTGGCTTTTTTAATAAGCAAAAGAACCATTAACAACTCTTCAAGCGGTATTCTTGAAGAGTCTGAAAATTTGAAGAATGAAAACGCCTCATTAGTTCAAAAATTACAGGTATCGGAGAAAGAAGCGGAAACTCTCAACAATAAAATCTCTTCTCTACAAAATTCTGTCACAAGTTATTCAGCAGAATTAGAAGAGGCTAAGAGAGGCCTTCAAAAACTTACTTCCCAATTACAAGATAAAGAATCTCAATTTGAGGCAACATTAGGCGATCTGCAGACTCAACTGGCTTTAACGGCAAAAGATGGAGAGGGAAATCCAGAGGCTTTGCAAAGATTTAAAAATCTTCAAGAAGAAGTTGAAAAATATAAGAAAAAAATTTCTTCTTTGGAAAATGAGATTGAGGATCTGAATGAAGAAGTGGAAGATGCTGAGGATAAAGCAAAAAAATTTCAAAGACGTTTAGAAGAAAAAACTCAAGAATGCAGAAATCTTGAAATCTCCATTAAGGAATTTTCTATCAAAAACGAAGAGCTTTCCCATGAATTGTCTCAAAAATCTCAGGAACTTATTGATAAAGTTAAAGAACTTGGATTGAAAATTACTTCTTTGGATTTTGTAAGGGAAATTCTAACAGCCGGTGTATTCGATGACACTAATTTCATTGAATTGGAACAGAAAGTAAATACTTTAGCCGAATTCGTGGAAAATGACTTACGTCTTCAACAGGCTAAACTCACCAAGTCAGGAATCCGTGGCCTTGCCGACACATTAATGAAAGGTATTGATGAATCAAGTGTTGAAAGATGGGCTGTATATCAAAAGAAAACATGGATACAAGGTAAAAAGGCAATTGCTTTTGTAGGAGAATTCTCTGCAGGAAAAACCTCTATTGTTAATCGTATCCTGCAAGATAATGATAAGAATGCCACTGGTTTGCCTGTGAGTGCCAAAGCCACAACTGCAATCCCGACATACATTTCCGGAGGTCCTAAACTTACGTTCTCGTTTATTTCTCCGAGCAATGTAAGAAAAAAAATAACCGAGGAAACTTTCAAACAAGTAAATAAAGAGGTATTAGATCAGATTGAGGGAATTTCGGCTCTTATAAAGTATTTCGTTATGACTTATCGAAATCCGGCCCTTGATAAAATCAGTATCTTGGATACCCCCGGATTTAATTCCAATGACGCTGAAGATGCTCAACGCACCTCGGAAGTTATTAACGAGTGTGACGCATTATTTTGGGTTATGGATGTTAATGCCGGAGAAATTAATAATTCATCCCGGAGCGTAATAAAGAAATATCTTAATATACCTCTATTTATTGTTATAAATAAAACAGATACTAAGGCTCCTTCAGAAGTGGAGAAGGCTAAACAAAAAATAGCCAACACTTTGGCTAATGATGGTATCAAAGTGGAAGATTTCATTCTTTTCGGCCACAATGTGCCTATTTCTGCCATTCTTTCTATTATTTCAAATAAAGTGATACACAAAGGTGATCAAGACAATTTTATCCGAATTGTTAGAGATAATATGAAAAAAGTCTATGAAACTCTTAAACATGAAACAACGCTAGCAAATAACAGTAAAAACAAATGTTTGCAAGAAGCAGATCAACTACAATATGAATTTGAAAACAATTGTCGACAATTGCAGTATCTTGCTGAAAGAGTAGCCGAAATCGGTCAAAAGAAAGAAACTTGGTTAGGATTCGGTAAAGACGTCTGGCAAATGTCTATAGAAGAGAAACAAGAACTGGATAGCCTTTGTCAGAACCAGTTGCAAGACTATGTTAATAATTTGTATCAGATTTCTAACCTTCAGAAATCAAATGCAAAAAACAGTCAAAGCTCTTCAACCCAATATGCTGATATGAAAGCGGCGGCCCAAGAATTTACAGAGCTTTCTCAAAAGTTTATTAAATATGCTAAAGATTTCCAAAATCTTAACAGGGAAAATTAATGGAACATAAAGAAAATCTTTTTCAAGAGTTGAGTGCTAAGAAACAAAAGCTTAGGTCTCTTATTAACACAACTCACCAATATGGCTGGATTGATGACAACCAAAAGCAGCTCTATCTTAACAAACTTGATTCTGACACTCTTGTCTTAGGAGTTATCGGGCAGATGAAATGTGGAAAGTCCACTTTCTTAAACGCCTTCGTTTTTGGAGAGGATGTGCTCCCTTCGGCCACAACTCCTATGACTGCTGCTCTCTCAGTTATTACTTATGGTGAAAGTAAAAAACTTAAGGCCGAATTTTATACGAAACAAGAATGGGAAGAACAATTAGCGATGGCTTCTCGCTCCTTGGAAAGTGTGGCAGGTAATGTCTCGGAAGAGTCTAAGATTAAGGCCGCTAAGGAACTTGTGGAAAAGTCAAAAAATTTAGGCAATGATATCCAATCTCTTTTGGGTACAACTAAGGAGGATTCATTAGACAATCTGATTGAATATGTAGGTGCTGATGGTAAATATATTAGTATCACAAAAGCAGTTACCATTGAATATCCTCATGAATATCTTAAAGGAGTAGAGATTGTAGACACTCCGGGATTCAACGATCCTATTGTTTCAAGAGAAGAAAGAACTAAGGATTTCTTGAAACGTGCTGATGTTGTGTTAATGATGCTTTATGCAGGCAGACCTTTTGATGCTACCGACCGGGAAATAATTTTTAAAAATGTAAGACAATGTGGAGTCGGTAAAGTAATTGTCGGCATCAATAAATATGATATTCCGTATTGTGAAGGAGAAAGTGAAAGAGAAATAAAAGACTACGTTAAAGAAGAAATAAGAAAGGCTTGTCATATAAATGGAGAGGATTCCACGGCAAAACTTTTACTTGAGGCTGACCCAATCCCTCTCTCTGCTGAAATGGCACTTCTATCAGAACTACCCATGCAAAAAATAATGAATAATGAGGCTTACAAACATGCATGGGATAGGATTTGTGCCAATTTTGAAGTTTCTTCTCAAAATCAAGTTTATCAGAAAAGTCACATCAATGATCTAATTGATGCGGTTAAAAATCTAATTGATAAAGAAAAAACTCAAATTCTTATCGCCAAACCTTTAAATGCCTTAAAAGCTATCGGTAATAAAAAAACTGCGGATTTAAATGAAAAAATAAGAATTGTGGAAAATCTTGTTCAAGATTTATCCATGCCCGATGATGAATTGGAAGATAAGAAAAAGGGTCTTGAAAGATCTGAACGTCGAATCTCCAAAAATATTAATTCCCTTGCTGATGAAATTGATTACAGGTATGATGATTTCATTCAAAATGCAAAAAGGGAACTGGAGGATACTCTTGATGCCTCGTGCCGTAGAATGAAAAATATTGTCGCCGGTTGGAGCCGTTTTTCAAATGTCAATTCTATTATTCATCAACTCGAAGAAGAAGAGAATAATTTGGTTTCAAGACATCTAAAAAGAGAGGTGGAAGACATCCAAAAAAGAGCAACTCTTATGACTGTGAAGCCAATCCAGGATTTTCTTGTTGAAGTGGAAGACATTCTTAATAAATACTTGCCAGATTTAAAGACAGACGATATAATAAGAGATATTAAGAAAAAAATAAATATTGATAAACCTGAAGAGGGTCTATTTATTCAAACACCTGAAGATTCTATTGAAGAGGAAGGTGGCTTCATGGATGCAGTAGGAAATTTTATGTATGGATTTATGCAAGGAGCTTCATTCGGAGCTTTTGGGAAATTGATTGACATATTTTCTCATGATGACACTGCAAGCGAAATAAACACCTATATAAATAATCTCAAAAATAATTTTGACCCAAATCCTTTCCTTTCCAGCATCAATACTAACAAGGACCGATGTCTAACCTTCATGACTACTGAGTTCATTGACAGATTGATCGATCCAATGAAAAAAAACATTGAAGAAATCCTATCTGATTTGGCTTCTCGAGAAGCAAAACTCGAAGAAGCAAAAAAAGAATTGGCTGATCTTCAAGACCGGCAAAAAATACTTCAAGCTCAAGTGGATGAAATAAATAATTAAGTCTATGGCAACACACAATGATAATTTTATGGATCTTGACTGGGATTTCCTTGATGGAGATTCATCTTCAAGCGGAAATTCTCATTCAACGTCCAACTATGCTCAAAACTCTAATGGCTATTCTCAAAGTACCGAGAATGTTGCTCCTAATAGTTCCAGGTCAGCATCTAATTCCAGAGCAACGTCTTATAATAACCAGTCATCAAGGACTAATAACCAACCATCTTCAAACAAAGGAAATCAAGGGGCTATATATAACCCCAGAATTGACAATATAGATGATTATTGGAAGTATTATCTTGATAAAATCGAATTGATTACAGCTCTTGAACCTGAAGAATATAACAGTTTTATCAATAAACTGAAGTTACCACTTTATGGTGCAAAATGGGATCAGTATGATAAGGATCGTCTTCGTTTCTTTCTTGCTTACTTTGCATTAAGGTATTCGGATGCGCATTATTTGGAAACTGAATTTTTTGACAATCCTCAACCATATACAGAAATTCTTGATTCCATAGATGGATATGTTAAAGACATGAAGGAACGAACCGAAGAGGCTGAGTTCTTGTATTTTGTGGCCAATATGTATAGTGCAGATAGGTTTGAGAATATAGATCCTTTAGATAAACTTAATGAATTATGGAGCGAAATACAAGGAATTTATTTGAACGAAAATATCACCGAATTTAAAGTTGAATATTGGGAAGAAAAGGCCCAGAACACTTATAACTATATGGCGGGCAGACTTACTCCTTCGAACCAAAATAGTTATTCCAATTCTTCTAATGGCTATGGTTATGCCAATAATCCCGATATATTCAAAAGAGTGAAAAATATTATTATCGATAAGCTTTCAGTAAGCGGATCAGAAATACATCTGAATGCTCGATTGAAAGAAGATCTTGGAGCCGACTCTTTGGATGCCGTTGAACTTATAATGGAGTTGGAAAAGGAATTCGGGATAACAATTCCGGATGAAAAGGCCGAAAGAATCAGAACCGTTGGACACGTCATCGACTATATCCGTGCAGCCATTCACTAATAGTCTTATGTAAGGAGATAAGCCTCTCTTTGAGATTTTATCTCCTTATATAATATTTCTTTAAACATTAGGAATCAGAACAATAATATTAAATATTATTATATCAATTATGATTTGTGACGGAGAAATACTTGATTTTAAATGTAAGGATTGTGGATTTAAATTCAAGCATATAATTGGATATGGACCGATTTGCCCAAATCCTGAAATGAGAAGAGATTCTCTAAGGAGAAATCCCCCTCATTGTCCAAAATGCAAATCCAAAAATGTTTCACAAACATTTCTGAGTAAATTGATTCATCCTTGTTGACTTATATTTGAAAAGTTATGACCGCACTTGTTGGAATATTGAATAAAAGAGGAGCCGCTATTGCAGCGGATAGTGCTATGACAGTCTTTGGCAACGGAAGTTCAAAGATTTATAATAATGAACAGAAGATTTTCCCTCTTTCTGATAAGAATCCAATTGGTGTGATGATTTGTAATAATCTAAACTTTCTTACCACTCCTTGGGCTCTTATTTTCGAGCTTTATAAAGCAGAGAGAGGTGATAAAATGTTTTCAAACCTAACGGGTTATGTAGAAGACTTTATAAAATATATTAAGGCATTAAAGAGATTACAAACGCAGGAAGTTAAGAACATCTTCTATCAAAATGAGTTTGAGCAATTATCGGCGGCTTTCCGAAATATCTTTGAAAAAAAATATGAAGAAGTAACAGGCTATAACGCCGAAATTTCTAATGATGAAGTTACCCGGATATGTTATGATCATACTTTTAATGAAGTAAAAGATGCTCTTTACGATTATGAAATAAATCCAAGACTTAAAGATTTTTCACTTAAAGACTTTTATAAAGAGGTTTATGAACCATGTAAGGAATATTTTTCTCAAAAGAGAAAGGAATTTCCCCGAATGAAAGATGAGGAATGGGATATTTTGTTAGAGTATTTTCATAGAGATTTAATAAACAATTCTTTTTCAGGATCTCAACAAACCGAATTAATTTTTGTGGGATTTGGATCGGATGATATCTTCCCGGCTTCTCAAAGAATCTATATTTTAGGTATGACCGGTTCTCTTCTGAAATATGATATTGAAGAAATCAGTGAAATTTCTCATACATCAAGCGCTGAAATTAGACCTTTCGCGCAGACAGATGTGATGCTTACTTTAATGAAGGGTGTTTCTCCACAATCTGATCAAGAATATAGAGATGCTACTATTGAACTGGAGGATGGTGTTATAAATGAAATTATGTCCCTACTTGAAAAAGAGAACGTCTCTCCCAAAATTATTAAGAAAGTCAAAAATCTAACATACGAAAAGGTTCATGAAAGATATATTGACCGGATCGACGCTTTTGCACATGAAAATTTCATAAGTGGAGTTGTCACAGCCTTAGATTTCTTTAATCTTGAAGAAATGGCAAAAATGGCTGAAAATTTAATTGCTGTTACAAATCTTCAACGACATATATCATCATCCGAAGAATCCGTGGGAGGCCCAATAGAAGTTGCTATTCTTACTAAAACAGGTGGCTTTAAATGGATTAAACATTGTAATTTAACGTGAGTTCCCTATTAGGGAAAAAGATGGTTTTTTTAAAGGATAAATCTGTCTGTTGGTTAATGCTAAAAGGCAGATTTATCCATATATAATAATTGCATTCTGATACTTAACTCACGTTATTATTAACAGCGTAATCATCCAAAACTGCCGAATTAATATTTATAACAAAATTTCTTATTAAGGCATTGTCTGGGTGTATTCTCTGAATTTTTCAATTATTCCCCGGATATCGTCGGGAAGTTTATCCCAACATTTTTCAAGGATCGACTCCGGAATTTCTCCATAATATTCCGCTGCAATACTTCCCGCTATAGCCCCCATGGTGTCGGCATCCCCTCCCATAGAAACTGCAAGTCTCACGCAATCTTCATAATCCCGGCTTTCAAGAAAACAGATGATAGATTCCGGAACACTTCCCTGACAAGTAACATCGAATGTATATCCGGGCCTGATTTGTTCGCAAGTCCGATTAAGGTCATATCCGAAGGTTTCAGAGATATAGTTCTTAATTTCTTCTTTTGTTTTTCCGGTTCTTGCCAAAAAGATGGCTGCTGCGGTAGCTTGTGCCCCTTTAATACCTTCCGGATGATTATGGGTAATTTCAGCACTTTCTTTGGCTTTTTGCAACGTTTCCTCCAGGCTGTCATAAGCACATCCAACAGCACTTACCCTCATGGCCGAACCATTTCCAAAGCTATTATAAGGTTGGGGATTTTTGTCTGTCAGCCATTGCCGGAACATTCCGCCGAACCCCGCGTTAGGATATCGGTTGCCCCATTTCTGCATTATCTTTGTCAGGTCGCCTCCTTGGATTATCCATTCTGCCACTGCTATAGACATAACTGTGTCATCAGTGAAACGAGCCCTTGGGGGAAAGGGATTGAATTCATATTTCTTGGTGCGGGTTCTCCAAAATTCATAGGATGAGCCCATGATATCGCCACAAATGGCGCCCATTAAAGCTATCGATCTGTCTTTCATAATTTTTTCTTAAAATTAAGATTTAATTCTTTACTTAACAAGAGTTCTGTAGCAAATTAATTATGATTATCCGCAAAAGGACATAAAATTCAACACTACAGGGAGATGATAAAAAGTGTGCCGGTTTTTAGAAATCGGCACACTTTATTTATTATGACAATTATATAGAATTAATCTAAAAAGGGAAATCGATCAATTCATCATGTACTGCAAAACTTCGATGATATAAAGATAACGTTTTTTACAAATCAATGTGAAGTATGATAACGTTGTCTTTAATTTATCGATTATATGTTATTTCTTATCTTCTTCAGTTTCTTTAGGCACCAAAGTCGGGGTGAGTGTCATTTTCACTACATCCTTCGGTTCCATATTCATTTGTTTAGCCCTTGCACCAAGGAGAGCGTAAGCAGTGGTCATATATTCACCTGTTTCACCGCTCTTGAGCTTTAAGATAGCATCCGACATCACTTCGGGGAAATTATGTCTGTTACCGATCTTTCCTCTTGAAGAAACGGGCATACTGAGCACATCGCCATTCTCTTTAAGGAGTTTAGCGTCAAGAGTGATTTCATCTCCTTCTGCAAGAGCTTCACCATCGGTAGTATCGGTTGCTTTTCCATAGAGATCGTCGCTGATTTTGGGGAGGCCGGCAGCTTCAGCCACAGTTTTGAGACTGGCCTGGCTTGTAGCTTTGTCTTTTTCCTCTTTTGCCTTTTCAATGTTTTGCATCACTTTGCGGAACTCGGATTGAGCCAAAGTGGTGTTAGGCATTGTGTCGGCCATGACGGCGCTTGAAAGTGAGCCCACATAGGATGTGCGGTTGATCTTTACATCCATTTGCTCTGAGAAACTCATCATCTGGGCTGCCATCTGCATGCCGAGCATCACACCTTTGTTATAAGAATCGTCACCCTCTTTGAGAGCGGCAAGACCGGCGCGAACACCATTGATGTAAGCCTGTTTTTCGCTTGTCTCTTTCATAGTGGTGTCACGGTTGGCTTCTCTAAGATAATCGGCAGCATTCATCTGGCCGAGAAAATACATGAGAGAGTCTGTTTGGGAGGATGTGGAGGATAAGCCGCTTCCACCTCCATACTGGCAAGACACAGCAAGACATGCTATGGCTGCAACAGGAAGAAATTTTAAAATTTTCATTAGTTATTTTGGTTAGATGTTTTTATTATTAGATGGAGTCGGGCAACTCGACAGCCGGCGCGTTGAAAACCACCTCTATAGTGTCACCCGTGGGTTCCATATTTTCAGCAGTTCTTCCTTTGCACGACCAAAATAGCCCTGCAAAGGAAGTTAATACTGAAAACAGTGCAAAATTAATGAATCTTCTTGAATTTCTCATTCTATCAGTTCACTTGTAGCAGTTGCACCCAGAAAATAAGGTCGGAGTCAGCCGGAATGCCCGGGAGATTTCTTGACCCGTATGCAAGGTTTGAAGGAATATAGAATACAGCCACTCCACCTTCCTGCATATACTGGAGCCCTTCGGTCCAACCGGGGATAACCCCTCCCAAAGGAAACGCAATCGATTCACCTCGGTCGATTGAACTGTCAAACTGAGTGCCGTCGGTGAGTGTGCCAACATAATGCACTGTCACTGTGTCGGTGGCTTTCGGAGTTTTGCCCGAACCGGGTTGAGCGATTACATATTTAAGACCGCTTGAAGTCTGATAATACTTATCTGCAGTGGCCTTATCTCCTTTATTGGCAGCGTTCCGGAAGAAAGCGGCATCATATTTTGTGCCATTGATGCCATTGACCGGTGTCTCTACTGCCTCTACCATTTCATCGATTTGTTGAAGAGTGTCTACTGCCGTTTCTTTCTCATCCGGAACAAAAACTTCCCGGGTTGCTTCCTCTTTTAAAGTTTCAGCTTTCTTATTACCACCGCACGATGCCAGAAGGCCACCTGCGAGCAGCATAGAAGAAGCAAGATAAATAATCTGATTCTTTTTCATTTTGGTTTATTTCACTGATATTAATTCAACGTCGAAAATAAGGGTGCTGTGAGGTGGTATTACATTCGGAATACCGTTAGGACCGTAAGCCAGATCGGAAGGAATAAAGAATGTATATTTCCCTCCTTCTTTCATTAGCTGGAGTCCTTCTGTCCAACCGGGAATCACTCGGTTAAGCGGGAATGTAGTTGGTTCTCCACGGTTTATAGAGCTGTCAAAGACAGTGCCGTCGATAAGTTTCCCGGTGTAATGCACGGTAACTTCCGAAGTGGCAGTAGGCTGTTTCCCTTCGCCTTCCTTCTCCACAACATATTGCAGGC
Organism: Muribaculaceae bacterium; assembly: GCA_022509205.1. Classification (GTDB taxonomy): domain Bacteria; phylum Bacteroidota; class Bacteroidia; order Bacteroidales; family Muribaculaceae; genus Lepagella. The sequence continues at coordinate 18,636 of JAFLTR010000024.1, forward strand.
CGGAATCAGTGACATGCACTCCAGGGTTCTTCAGGTTTGCCTCAAGGAATTTGTCGCCGGCCTCGCGGGCGATAGCTTCATTTTTCTTGGCGATAACTTCATTTTTCTTATTGAGTTCCATAAGGAAATCATTGAGCACTTTCTGAGTCTCTTCGGGCGATAGTTTCGTTTCTTTTCCTTCAAAAGATGCATGCACGGCTTCATCGAAATCCTCTTTATTAAGATCTTTCACACCCATGCCACGGAGCTGCTGGCCTATCACCATGCCCCAAGCATAACTTAGTTTATCCATAATTTTTTTGTTTAGTTTTTCTTATCTTATTCAGTGATGGCAAAAACCACACCAACTTACTTTATAACAACTTTCGGTCGGCAGATGTTCATCCCGGCTGCTCCAGTTCCTTCTTGATTTCAGAGGCCATATTGATAGTTTTTTGAAGTGTAGTAATGAGTTCTCTACGCTTCTTTTTGCTTATAAGGAAGAGAGGATAGCCAAACGGAGCAAACCATTTGAGCGTCTCGGCCAGCCAACGTGGATACCAGGGAGTGAGAATGAAAGTATCGTAAATCCAAGGGAATTCCGAGAGTTTGTCAACCACATTATTGTTCCGGCAATCCTGAAGATATTCAATGATTGAATCAAGTGATTCGCCGGTGGTCTCTATTTCCTTGTCAAGACCTGTAGGCGTCCAGAAGTCGGAATATGTCAATTTCTTCTCCAGGGAGGAGATAAGGGCAGTGCATGCATCGATTAACCGGGAAAGTCGAGAGATGGCCTGTGGTACGGAAATTTCATTTATGATCACTTCCTTTCGGCCGATGCTTCTTGGCTGACGGATACCGCGGATCTTCCGAAGGAGTTCCTTATAACTGTCAGGATTAAAGACTGCCGAATCATTCATGGCCTTATATGTAACGTAGACTCCAAGAGGGGCGAGAATGAATGTGGAAAGCCAGATACCTATCCAGACTTCCCAACGGCCGTCGCGAGCCATCTTGTAGCCGGTGTTGTCGATGATATAATAAAAGAGGAAAAGCAAGACGGAAATCACGAGTGGCGTACCGAGTCCTCCTTTACGGATAATGGCTCCAAGGGGCGCTCCGATAAAAAAGAATATCAGACACGCCACCGAGAGAGTGTATTTCTTCAGCAGCTCGATCTTATGACGTCTTATGCTCATTTTGTCGTCTGCTACAGTAGCTGACTTGAACTGCACTTCATTGACTCTGCGTCTGGAAATAGAGAGGGCATTGTCGAAAATTTTGTCGCGCTTGTCGATAGGCACGGAGAGGATGAGCGAGTCTAAATTCAAAGGCAATATCTCCTCCTCAATATTTTCTTCGGCTATGACCTTCCCGGATTTATCCATTGTTTCAGAGGCTTTGACAGCAGCTGTTTTCTCACGGCCATCTTTCTCGTTTTCCTTTGAATTAACAAAAATCGGTTTTCCGGTTCTCCTGTCAATTAAAAGGGGGAAAGCGCTTTGACGCAAATCGTTGGCATAGATGTTTCCGGTGGAATCTATCCGGTTTGACACAGAGTCAATGGTGTGTTGCAATTCAGTTACGTTCTTCCCCACATATTGGCTTCGGATCCCCCCTTCATCCATACGGTTAAAATTGGCGTCGAACGGTATAAGAATCTGCTTATCGAGAAAAGTTTCGCGCCGGAAGGGCACATTCTTGTCCAAAGCTTTCTGCTCCCGGAGGTTCTCAAATTGTTCTCCCGTGAAGAGGTGAAGATAGAGATATCTCATATCACTTGTGAAAGCCATTCTTCCGGAGTCGGCCAACAGGATTGTTGCGTTGTCACCACCCCGGGTCACGTCGTAGATCATCACGTCATAGAGAATACCTGTGTCGGGATTCTTTTTCTGTACGAGGAGATTATAACCCGGTATCTGATCGTAGAACACTCCTTCGGGTATCTCCACCTCCGGAGATTTTTGTCTCATTGAGAAGAGAAGGGTCCACATTTTGACCTGTGCCGGGGGGAGGGCATAGTTCTGGAAGAAAAAAGCTCCGATTGCCACAAGGGTGATAAGCACAATCAAAGGCCTCATGGAATGTACAAGAGAAATCCCTGAGGCCTTCATGGCCGTAAGTTCGAATTTTTCCCCGAAGTTGCCGTAGGTCATCAGGCTTGCCAGCAAGATTGCAAGCGGCAGAGCCATCGGCACCATCGAGACACCTGCATAGAAGAATAGTTCCCCGATCAAGGAGAATGGAAGCCCTTTACCCACCAGGTCATCGATGTGTTTCCAAAGAAACTGCATCAATACGATAAAGAGCACGATGAAAAAAGTCATCGCGAACAGCGGCAAAAAGCTTTTAAGGATAAACAGATAGAGCTTTTTAACTAAGGCCATCCCTTTTCTTTATCCGGTAACCTGTTGTTATTTATCCGATTTTAAGCGAAAGATTGTCTTCGGCTTGCGCTTATCTGGCATCAATCTCCTCCAGAAGGGTTATAACAGCGGTATGAAGCTGATTGTCTTCACCGTTCATCACCTGTTCCGGGGAGTTGAAGACGAGGATATCCGGCTCAAGCTGCGTGTTTTCGAGATAGCTGCCGTCAGGAAGCTTATAGCCTGTCACGGGTATGCCGAAAATCATGGTAGGATCCTGCATCCTTACCCAATTGACCGATGTCATAGTCCCCGGAACCGGAGCGCCTACAAGTTTCCCAAGTCCGGTATGTTTATAGACCCATGGAGTGCCGTGTGCGTTGCTGTAACAGGGTTCGGCCTGAACCATGATTGAAGGTTTGTTCCATCTGCGCGAAGGCATTGTGCCGGCCTCTTCTCCACGGATAAATTGCTTGAAATATTCGTTGCCGCTGAAGAGCACCTCTATATCTTCATGGAGACGGCCTCCGCCGTTCCATCTGACGTCGATCACGATACCGTCGCGGTCTTTATATTTCCCGAGGATATCGGCATATATCTCGCGGAAACTGTCGTCGTCCATAGATCGGATGTGCACATAACCTAACCGGCCATTGCTCCATTTGTCTACATCTGCTGCACGATTTTTTATCCAGCGTTGATAGAGAAGTTCCGATTCTTCACCTTTTGAAATCGGAAGAACCACCTCTTCGATTATCCTGCCGTCAGGTTTTCGAAATTTCACACGGGTTTTCTTCCCTGCCACGTCTGCAAGGGCTTTGGCATTGCTCGCTGAGGAAGTAAGATCCACATCGTTGATGGCCAAAACCAAGTCTCCGGCTTGTATCTGCGACCATGGTTTATCCATCGGACCCCCTGTCAATACTTCCTCCACCAGCATTCCGTCGTCGGGTCTTTGCATGTTTATTAGAAGACCCAGCGAGGCTGTACGCGAACCGTTGGGATCTGTCGGCGCATAATACCGGCTACCTGTGTGAGAGACGTTTAATTCCCCGAGCAATTCACTCAGCATCTCAGCGAAGTCGTAGTTGTTGGTTATATGGGGGAGGAACTTTCGATAATGCTCGGTAAGATTTTCCCAATCCACTCCATGCATGTCGACAGTGTAGAATCTCTCGCGTTCCTGATTCTTGACGAAATCGAACATATATTCGCGTTCGGCAATCGGATCCAGAAGCATCTTCCCTTCGAAATCCACTTCCGTGAGCTTCTCGCTGGAGGGGTTGAACTTCTTGATGGAGGAGCCGGAAACAAGGAAAACGTTTTCGCCATCTTTATCAGTTATGAATCGGCTGGGTTTAGCTCCGAGTTTCCTTACTTCTTCCGTTGTGCCGTCGCGAAGATTGATTTTCCAAAGGTCATAACCTTTATTGAACGAAGCTAAATAATAAAGTGTCTCTCCGTCTGAAGTGACGAAAGCATCGGATATGTCGGCTGAGGCGGGTGTCAGACGGACAGTTCGGTCTTGAATGTTCTTTCGGTCGATCTTGATGTTTTTATCAACCTTGGAGTCTGCATCGTCATCCTTTTCTTTCCCTTTCTTTTTCTTGTCCTTGTCATCTTTTTTATCCTCTTTCTTGGAGTTGCTCTTCTCGATTTCCTTTTTGAGCTTATAGTCTTCCTCAGAGAGAGTGAACTTGTCGTAAGCCTCTTCATTAAGGAAATTGATCATAACATCGTAGAGAGAACCCCAAGAAGCATGATTGCGCATTCCATATCTTTCCGAAGCAAAGATAACGGCTTCGCCATCAAGCACAAATCGGGGCTGCTCGTCGAAATAACCTGTCTCTGTCAATGGGATCATTTCGCCATCATTGGTGTTTACCAAGAAGATGTCATAATAAGGGTCGTGGTGATGGAGCACACCGTATGTTAGAATCCAGTTGCCATCCGGACTCCAGGAATATTCGTAGCCGCCGTCGCGGGTGAGATAAGTATGACCATCAAGAAGTTCCTTAATATTTCCTGATGCAAGATCTTTCACCATCAGCTTGTTGCGATCCTGAATATAGGCGAGTTTCTTGCCGTCGGGACTGAAGGATGGATATGAGCGTTCGATATTGTCATCTCCCGGGAATAGAGCCTCTTCTATCACCACTGTGGAGTTCTCGAAGTTCGGTTCATCGCTCTTGGCTTTTTTTGCTGTATAGATATTCCAGTGGCCGTCTCTTTCAGAAGTATATAACAGTTTGTCGCCGTCCGGACTCCAGCTTACCTGGAGTTCGGCCTGAGGAGTGTTTGTGATTTGTTTTGTGGTGGAATAGTCTACGGAAGTGACAAACACCTCTCCTCGGCTAATGAAAGCGACTGACTTGCCGTCGGGCGACACTGCGGCATCATCGACATCCCTTACATTGATTTTCCTTACTGAGGGGAAATTGTCGGTGGTCACATCGATGTTCACTTTTTGGGGCGTTTGGCCAGGAGACATAGTATAGATTTCTCCATCGAAGGTGAATGCCAGCAAACCATTATCGGCTCCCGAAAGGAATCTAACGGGATGGTCAGTAAAATCAGTGAGTTTTTTCACTTGTGATCCGTCGGTAGCCATCGAATAGAGATTGAAACTTTGTCCGGGCTCTTCTCTCAGGAAATAGATAGTCTGTCCGTTGGCACTGATCACGGGGTTACGGTCTTCGCCACCTCGTTTGGTTATATTTTTGAAAGAATTGTCCGTACGGTTCCATTGCCAGATGTCGCGTGTCACGGAAGATGTGTGGTGCTTTCGCCATTCATCCTCCATCCCTTTCATATCCTGATAATAGATTATATCGGGATTGTTTTTGGTGAAAGTCGGCATCTGAATGGGTATACCTGCCAATTGTATTGGATTGCCTCCCTGAGTAGAGATTTGATAAAACTCTGTCATCCGTCCTGTGGGGAACATGATGTTGTTGACATCGTCCTGCAAGGCGGCTGAGAAATAAATGAGAGAACCGTCGGCAGAGAAAGCTTCGGGAGTTTCATTAGCAGAATCGAATGTGATCTGCACGGGTGTGCCTCCGGCGGCATCCACAGTGAAAATGTCGAAACTACCCGTTCGATTGCTGCTGAACGCGATGGATTTGCTGTCGGGACTCCATATCGGATGGTCTTCGTAATAATTGTCTGTATCAGTAAGTTTTACGGCTTTACCTCCTTTGGTCGGCACAGTCCAGATATCCCCCATATAAGTGAAAGCCAGGGTTTCACCATCGGGACTTATTTTTACGTCGCGCATCCAAAGAGGAGCAGTGGCAAATGAATTCAGGGCTCCAAGAGAGAGAGCCGCGGCGAAAAGATATTTTTGTTTCATTATCAAGATTAGTTTGCTCGGATTTTTGCAAAGTTACATATTTTTGGTCAAAGTTGCCTTAGACCCTCATCCTCCGTTTTGCTACAAAAGAAATAACAGACCATTGCCATAATATCAAGGCCTTAAAAGTCATATAGGAGCCGGTAGGCAACTTCGGAGTCGACTACACCGGCCGAATCGGCTTTTTCATACCAGTAATGGGGGTCGTGGATCATTGTTACGGATTCTGCGTGAAGTGTTGAATCTACAGATTGTGATTGAATAGCATCCGGAAAGATTTCCAACAGTTCGGCCAGGATGAATTGAGCTGAAGGATTTCCTCCCTCTGCGGCCTTTAGGAAATAATCGATAGATTTATTATGGTCGTATGTTGTCCCTCTTCCTTTTGAATAAGCGTCCCCTAGCAAAGCCAAAGCTTTCGGATCGCCTTTTTTTGAGGCAATCTCAATAAGTTTAAATCCTAAAATCGGAGCATTACCGACGTAATATTTCCCTCCGAGAGAGAGGGCTGAGTCAGAGGGTAAGTTCTGCCATTCATCTTTCAAGATGGTGGCCAGATGGATCTGAGCATCTCTCACACCGGCCTCCGATGCTATTGTGAGCCATTTTATAGCCTCTTCCCTGTCGTGGGGGATTTCGGAACTTTCTGACAACAGATAACCCAAATTTGCCGCTGCCGTAATGTTGCCTAAGTCAGCCGCCTTACGGATCCAGAAAAGTGCGGAATCAATATCCTTTGATACTCCGTCGCCATTGAAATAACGGAAGCCTATGAAATTCATTGCCGGAGGATAACCCTTCCTTGCCGATTCCAGATATAAGGCTGTACTGATGGTGGAATCCTGAGGAATTGTATCAAAACCGTAGTCGTGGAGTTTGGCAAGTTCATAAATAGATTTGGCATCCCCCTCCGAGGCTTTCCGGGCAAGTTCACTGACAGCCTCATGGTATTCCGATAAATTCCCTTCGGCGCAGATTACCGACACCGCCAGACTGAATAGAAATAGTATTGGAAGAGTTCTTTTCATCGGTTTTTAGGGGAAAGGGTTATTAGAGGCACTATCATTTCCTCAAGGGAGATTCCGCCATGCTGGAATGTGCCGTCGTAGTATTGCACATAATAGTTATAATTATTGGGGTAGGAGAAGAAATCTTCGTTGCAGGCGTAAATATAGGTGCTTGAGAGGTTGGGGGAGGGGAGACCGAATTTAGAAGGGTCTTTCATCTCGTAAACCTGCTTGGGATTGTATTTTAGATTCTTCCCTACTTTATAGCGGAGGTTGGTGTTCGTGTTACGGTCGCCAACCACTTTGATCGGATTGTCTACCCGGATAGTGCCATGGTCTGTGGTGATAATAATCTTAAAGCCTTTCCCCGACATTCTGCGGAAGATATCGAGCGATGAGGAGTGGCGGAACCAGGATTCTGTCAACGACCGGTAGGCTGCATCGGAATTTGCCAGTTCGCGTATCATCTTCGACTCCGTACGTGCATGACTTAGCATATCGATGAAATTCAATACGATTACATTGAGGGGAAGGTCTTTTATTTCATTTATTTTAGACAGGAATTTTTCACCGGCTGTGGAGTCATTGAGTTTGGTATATGAAAATTTCTCTTTCCTGCGGTACCTGTCAAGTTGTGTTCTGATCAGTTCCTCTTCATGGATATTGAGCCCCTCATCTTCATCCTCTTCGACCCAAAGGTTTGGATACATCTTTGAGATCTGTAGTGGCATCAGGCCCGCAAAGATGGCATTGCGTGCATACTGTGTACTGGTCGGAAGAATTGTTGAATAGAGCTCCTCGTTGATATCGAATTCTTCTGAAAGGAGTGGTTGCACGGTCTTCCATTGATCGAGCCGGAAATTGTCGATTAATACGAAACAAACTTTTTCTCCTGCATCAAGCAAGGGGAAAACTTTGCTTTTGAATAACTCATGGCTCATCAATGGGTGATTTTGAGATGTGACCCAGCTTTCATAATTTTTCTTGACGAATTTTGAAAAATTACTGTTGGCTTCTTTTTTCTGCATCAACATCATCTCGGACATATCGGTGTGTTCGAGTTTCAGTTCCCAATAGACAAGCCTTCGATATATCTCCATCCATTCATGGATAGATCCTGCCTGGGCCATCATGCCTGAAATCTGCATAAAGTCCTGCCGGTAATCACTCGTGGCCTGGGCTTTAACAAGTTCCCGGCTCCCAAGATTCTTTTTCAAAGAAAGGAGTATCTGATTGGGATTGACAGGCTTTATAAGGTAATCGGCGATAGAGTTGCCAATGGCCTGATTCATTATGTTTTCTTCCTCCGATTTGGTTATCATGATCACCGGCACCTCCGGATGATTGAGGTTGATTCGGGAAAGAGTCTCGAGTCCGGAAAGGCCGGGCATGTTCTCATCCAGAAGAATGATGCTGAAAGCTTCCTTGTCAAGGGCATCCAGTGCATCTACACCGTTGGAAACTGTCACTACTTCATAACCTTTGTTCTTAAGGAAGAGTATATGGGGTTTCAGGAGGTCGATTTCATCATCGGCCCAGAGTATCTTATGCATAAGGTTCTTTTTTTATTTTAACGTTGATAAGCCTCAAATATTTGCGTTAATTCAAACTTATATGTGAGTTTAGTCGTTGATATTATAAACCCTTTCTTCAAAACGATATTTAGGGAGATATTTATTAATGAAATTGAGAAAGTAAAATAGAAAACTATGCAAGTAGCGATATTTCAGTTCAGTTTGTTCGGGATAAATACATATCTGGTTTTTGATCCTCAAAGCAAGGAGTGTGCAATCATAGATCCGGGAATGTCAACACCGGAAGAGGAGTTGGCTATTGAAAATTTTATAGCGGAAAAAGGATTGACACTCACACAGATCATCAATACGCATCTGCATATTGACCATGTGGCGGGAATTCCGTATCTGAGAGAGAAATTCGGAGTACCGGTGAAGGCACATGAGGGCGATAGATTTTTAGGTGAAGGTTTGGATCAGCAGGCCCGCATGTTTGGCCTGAATATGAATTTAGGGGAAATCGAAATATCGGAATATCTGAAACCGGGCGACAAGATCAAAATAGGGGAAGGGGAATTGGAAGTGCTTTCCGTCCCGGGTCACTCAAAAGGCAGTATAGCTTTATATGATAAGGCGGGAGGATATATTATCACCGGGGATGCTCTCTTCAAAGGAAGCATTGGTCGCACGGATCTTCCCGGCGGTGATTACCGCGAACTTATCGAAAGTATCTCAAAAGAACTCCTTTCGCTCCCCGACGAAACTGCGGTATTACCCGGTCATGGGCCCACTTCGACTATTGGAGAAGAAAAGCGAACCAATCCTTTTTTAAGATAATTCAATCAATCTAAATCGTTTAATCAATTTGTAAAGAAAAAAATTAAGAAATCAAGATACACAAGTTGTAATTAGTTGTTATATAACAGTTTGTGTAAAACATCGAAGAAGTTTAAGACAGTCAATCCACGGCAAGAAATTCCAAGAGGTTTTGCCGAGGCTAAAGAATTATGTACACTCATAGAACCTTTTTCTTTGCCTCATTTAAACAATTTATAATATTATACAAATTGGGCAAAGATATATGTATGCCGGCTCATTTTATATGGACCTAAATTTTTTAAATAAAAGTAATCGTGAGACTTCTAACAATTTTAAGCGGTTAAACTATACTTAAATTTAGGAATTATTTGTACCTTAGTAACCCAAACCTTATTTTGCGATTTTCTATCATTGATTATAGTTCATAAATAAGGTCTCCAACTCTTGTCAACTTTCTGAATATCATTAGAATATGTTGTTTGGATTTAAAAAACCGGAGACTGGATATAATATGCGAAAATAAATAACCTTAAAAAATAAAATTCATGAAACAATTTCCACTTTCTTTGGCGATAGCTTCTGCTTTCTTCCTTGCGGGCTCTCCCTTGATATATGCCGAGGGTAATGACCCGGATTGTGTGGTTGAGAGTTGGAGCGACGATGCTAAGTCGCCGAAGATCATTGACATCAACTTTACCGATACCTCTTGGCCTGATACATGGCCCGTAGTGTGGGAGCCGACAGGTGGAGTGGTGCCCAGCGGTTCAGGAATGTATTGTCCTGAGTATTCTTCAGGCCGATATATCAACGCCGTCCTGGAAGTGCCGGTAAATGGAGGTAACGATATTAAATATCCCGTACTCTTTCATAATTGTACTTTTGCCACTAAGGCCTCAAATGGAGGAATGGCAGGTACTACTGCTGCATTTGCGCGCCAATATTACGAAGGACAATCTCCAAGTGGCAATTCGGCCACCACTTACAACAACTGGACCGTTGAAGGCCACAAAATCTACCTTGAAGATAATCTCAAATATCCGGAAAATGCCGGGAGAAATGCCAAACCCACCTATGGCGAGGCCGGCTTTGTGCAATTCTGCCGAAATGCTTCCGAAGACGGTGTGACATCTCTCCATGGATGGATGGAGATTGACCATATCCCTTATGTGGAACGTGTGCAATGGTCTTGGTCAAACACTTCATGGGGTAGAGGCATCAAATGCGACATCAAAATCGGTTATGGAGAATGGAAACCTCTTGTATGGATGGGTTCGGAGAAGCAGAAGCAGGGTTGGACAGTATTTTCCGACCAAGGTTATTTCATGGATAACTTAATCAATGCCTCGGATGTGTCTCTTCGCTGGCGCATCTGGGACGGAGACGGCGTGCAGGGTAATCAAGTGCAGGAAGCGCCTTTCGACTGGCAGGCAATTGATCCGTTGGCTCAACGTCAGGCTGCGCGAGTGCATAAGATCAGGATTTTCGGTGAGGAAATCACACCAGAGCAGGCGGCTTATGCAAAACAGAATCCTTTAGCAGATGTAGGTAAGATCACAGATCTGTCGCAGTTTGGCTACGGTGGTGGAAGTGATGCTCCCGCTCCCGACGATGACGCCGAGGTGACTCTCCTTTATGTTAACACTGACGGCAGCGGGGATTACACTTCAATCCAGGCGGCTATTGACGCTGTTTCGGAGGGTGAACGCGGTATTATATATGTGGCTCCCGGTATCTATGAGGAAAATATATATGTTGGCACCAAGGAGTCGCACGGTAAGTTCATCTCCCTGATTGGCGCAGATCCTGCAACTACTATTCTAACTTCAAATACAGGCCGGGGTAGTGGAGACAAGACATATCTCGACTGCTCGGCTCTAAATGTGTTCACCGACCGTTTCTATGCGGAAAATCTTACTATCCGTAATACATTTGGTAGTGGTGCACAGGCCGAAGCATTGTATACCGGTGGGGATGCGCATATTTTTAAGAACTGTCGTCTCGAAGGGTTCCAGGATACATATAAAGCCGGAGGAAATGCCCGTGGATATTTCACAGGATGCACCATCTCCGGAGCCACTGACTTTATCTACGACGGAGGTCTCGAATGGTTTGAAGACTGTAAAATTGTATGTGTGAAGTCGGCAAACGGAGGATATATCACTGCCCCGGCCGACAGCTATCTTACCCTGACTTCCGCATTCTATCCCGAATTAAGTTTCTCGCCTTTCCATGCGGGACTCTTCCTCAGCAATTGTGAGGTGACAGCTGAAGAAGGGGTGGGGGCATCAACCTATTATCTCGGACGTCCCTGGAAAGAAAACTCGGGAGCGATGTTTCTTGGTTGCCGTCTTGGTTCTCACATCAAGGCTGAAGGCTGGAAAGACTGGAACGGATCTGAAAACAGCGCATCGCTTTATGAATATAAGAATATAGGGGCAAATGGTGAAGCCATCAATACGGCATCCCGTGCTTCTTTTAGCCGTCAGGCTACCGATGCCGAGGTAGAAGCATATATCAGCCCGGAATTCCTCTTCGCAAAAGCTTCGGCTGTACCTTTCGATTACAAGAAAATCCTTAGAGGTGCGGCTTCTCCCTCCAATTTCACCATCACTCCGGATGCAATTTCTTGGGAAAGCGATGATATGGCTATAGGATATATAGTGTATCGTAACGGGGTTATGGAGGAACTAACGACTGAAGCCATGTATACTCTCCCTGAGGGTGCTGATGCCGCAGAGATCAGTGTGAGCGCAATTTCTCGACATGGGGTCACTTCAGCTCCTGTTAGCGCAACATCAGCGTTGCGTATCAAGGCATTTCCGACAGCAGAAGGTTTCGGAAAATTTACATCCGGAGGTCGCGGCGGTAAAGTGGTTAAGGTAACATCTCTTGCCGATGATGGGTCTGCAGGTACCCTGAGATGGGCTTTCGAGCAATACAAAGGTGAACCAATTACAATACTCTTTGAAGTAAGCGGCGACATCACGCTTGCTTCTGAACTCCGTGTTAACCGTTCAAATTGGACTCTTGCCGGTCAGAGTGCTCCCGGGGAGGGTATTGTAATCACCCACAACAAGGTGAATTTCGGAGGTTCACAGAATTTCATCGTTCGTAACCTTCGTTTCCGGATCGGGCAGAAAAGCGTTGCCGGCGATGTGCTTACTGACAATGCCTGCGGCGTGGAAAATTGTGCCAATTTTATCTTCGACCATTGCTCATTCGGTTGGTCGGTTGAAGAAAACATGAATACGGCCGACTCCCATTTCCTGACGGTACAGTATTCCATTGTTCACGAAGGTCTCTATAATGGCGGCCATTCCAAGGGAGCACGTGGTTACGGCTCACAATGGGGCGGTTCACCGGCCACCTACCATCACAACCTCCTGGCTCATAATAACTCACGCTCCCCTCGACTGAACGGAGCACGCGGTGAGGATAATGTGGTGTTCTTGGAATATATCAATAATGTCAACTACAACTACGGCAAGCGAGGGAACTGCTACGGCGGTGAAAATACTGCGGATATTTCTGAATATAACGGCCTTAATTCCGCTCATGAATGTAACTTCATAGGCAATTATTACAAACCGGGACCATATTCGGATAAGAATAGTGTGGAATTCATCACTTCAAGCTACGCCCGCGAAGGTGCCAAGTCATGGGCTCCTGCCAAATGGTATGTCGATGGTAACATTGCAGAAGGATTTGATGCGGCAAATGCCGATAACTGGACAGCCGTAGTGGCTGAATACTATAAGAAAGAGGATATTCGTGCCGATGAACGTATCGTGACTGCCACTCCTTATTATAAATATAGTGCCCTTGGCACTATAGGTAACTACGTGCCGGAACACTATATGATTTATGACATCGAAGATGCTGTTTCGGCTTTCAATACCGTAGTGGAAAAGGCCGGTACTATCAACCGTGACAAGGTGGAACAACGTATTGCTGCAGAGGCAAAATCCGGGAAGGCTGCAAATGGAGGCACACTCGCCGGAGCCGGTTCGGGTATAATAGACAAGGAAACTGAAGCCGAGGGCTTTTTCTCCTACAATTCAGACTATACTGTGCCCGTGGATACAGATGGCGACGGTATGCCGGATGAATGGGAGCGCAAGAACGGTCTTGATCCTAATACTCCCGATAATAATTTTGTCAATTCAGAAGGTTATACAGCGCTTGAAGCATATCTAAATTCTCTGATGGGAGAAGTCACCATGGGTGGATTTGAAAGCGGAATTGCAAAGGTGATGACGTCTACAATGCTAAGCTATGACAGCATCACCCACACTCTCAAAGTCGGGGAAGAGGCCATCGGAGCTACTCTCGAAGTCTTCAGCCTTGACGGGCGATTACTTGCCCTTCAGACCGTTGTCTCTACCGAGACGTCACTTTCCAATCTGCAGCCGGGGATCATTCTTATCCGTCTTTCTTCGTCGAATCTTACTACTGCCGTAATCAAAGCTATCCGCTAATGATATAATTATAAGATTTGGCGGAACATTACTCTTTCATACATAAGATTCACCCGAAAGTCATCAGCTTTCGGGTGTGTTTTTATTATTGCTATTCATATTCAAGTGACTCTATCAAACCATGTTATGCTCCCAAATGTTTATTACATAAAAACAGTTATGAATAAAAATTACAATTATGGATATAATAGAGGCAATAAAAGAAAGAAGATCGGTGAGAAGTTATAATGGAGAACCATTGTCTCCGGAACTTAAATCAGATCTTGTAAAGGCGATAAATGATTCTTATTCGCCATTCGGTGGGAGTGTCACAATAAGATTAAAGTCTTTTGACTTGAAAGGGGATTTCAAGCCAAGCACATACGGAGTCATAAAAGGAGCGTCTGATTTCTTCCTTTTAGGAATAGGGGAAGATGAAAATTCTGCATTATCTGCCGGATTTAAGTTTGAACAGGTAGTTTTGAAAGCATGGGAAATGGGACTTGGCACCTGTTGGATTGCAGCTACCTTCAAGGGATCTCAATTTGATAATGGAGAAGATTGGCCCAAGGGCGAGTCCTTAAAGATAATAAGTCCTGTAGGCTTTCCGGAAAAACAACGTTTTACGGAGAAATTAATGAGATTGACTGTAGGAAGTAATAAACGAAAGCCTTTCTCCGAATTATTTTTTCGAGAGGATTTCAAGAATCCTTTGGAACCGGATAATAAATTTGGCGAATCACTGGAAATGTTAAGGCTTGCACCATCTTCAACAAATTCTCAACCATGGAGGGTCTTGGTTAAAGATGATAAAGTGATGTTCTATTATAAACCAAAAGGACCGGTCTCTGTCCTGGATATGGGAATTGGGATCTGTCATTTTTATGAGACAGAAAAGTTTAAAGGGTTTGACGGTGAGTTTGAGAAAGAAACCGCCACACCTGTAGCACCCGAAGATTGGAAGTATCTGGTTACTTACAAGAGAAATTAAATCAGAATTAGAAATAACAAGAAAATTAAAATTATGGTGGAGATTAGGTGAATCTTCACCATTTTCTTAATCTGTCAGCCACAAAATAATAAATGGCTTAGGAAGAATTCCGAAAGAAACGAAGCAGAACGTGTACTTTCCCCTCCCCCTTTCTTAGGCCGTAAACCAAAAATGGAAAATGAAATTCCGAGTAATGCCTAATTATGGGACTAAGAACTGTCAGCCTCTCTGACTGAACCAAAACAAAATTAAAGTAAAAAAGGCTGAACTTATCAATATCGGGAGATTGACATAATCTAAAAATAAAGCGTTCACCAAACAATATAAGAATGATAGACCGGTTATTGTGCCAACTATCTTACAGATGTCTTTACCGGTGATTATAATTTTATTGTCTTTTCTGATTTCCATATTGTTTCATTCTAAATGACCATATTTCTCATCTTCCTTAACAGCCTGACTGAAGTTCCGGTAACTTCCCAAGAAAAATACAAAAAGGAAAGCTGACGCAATATATACCCACCATTTGACTTGTAGGTCAAAATGGTTTTTAAACATCACGATACCAAGGTAAGCAAATACTTCAAGTATAAGCAAAACTAAGAATAAGTTTCTTTTACCTTTATTACCCATAGAGATTAGAATAAGTTTTATGCAAAATTAGATTAAAAAATGTATTTATTATGAAGTTTTGAGCAAAGAAAAAGCAATCTCAACCGCTTTTTTGTACCGTCCTCGGGATCTAAGTCGATGACTGTCTCCTTATTATTGTTGACTCAAAAATCCATTATAACAAATTGAATTTCAATAATTTCAAAGCTTTTCTATGATTTTTTTAATGGCCATTAATGTACAAATGAAAAAATTTACCATAAAAATCAGATTGTCTTCTAATCCGTATGAAAAATGGGGATTAATACGGTCCTGAATACAAGAATCCGGAAGAAAAGAAAAGGTCAAATTATCAATTCAAAACTGTTAGAGGATTCAGCAACTTCAATGAATGATTAGTAATTTTGCGAAATAGATTTCAAAGCTGACAAAAATGATTAAGGAGTTCAATACATATATCAATGGAATACCTCTTGAATTTTGGAGGGATTTATGTCGGACAGAAGGAGAACTTAAACAATTAAAAAAGGGAGAAACCTTTCTTTCTATAGGAGATGTTTGCAAATATTTAGGTTATATAGAATCAGGTTCATTCAAATATGTGGCCTATACCAAAAATGGCGACGAGAAAATTGTCGGTCTTGAAACCGTGGGTGGATTTGTTGCCAATTGGCCTTATTGCCTGCAAAGGCTACCATCGCAACTTTCAATAATATCGAATTCCGATTCGGAAATATCATGTCTGCCTGTTTCTAAGATAATAAAGAGGATGGATGAAGAGCTTGACTTTGATAAATTAGTCAATCTTGCTACCAAAGAAATGTTTTATACCATCTATGATAGAATGATT
>JAFLTR010000025.1 GCA_022509205.1 Muribaculaceae bacterium
ATTTCTTCTGCTTTTATACACTTTCTCGCAGCTAATTCAGCTTCTTGCCTAATTCTGCAAAAATTTGAAATTAATTCAAAATAATTTGGATCTTTAGAGTCAAAAATTTTTCTGCCTATTATTCTAAAGATATTCTCAGGGAGACCACAAGCTCTTATTAAACAAGTATCAAAGACATCAAAAGAGAGATATTTCATTTTTATTAGATAATCTTTATGGATTTACCTATTATAAATCCTATTTTCTTTAAAAATGTATTATTTATTATCTTATATATAAGGATTCTGTATTTTGCATAAAATTTAAAAATTAAGAAAAGATTATAATTTTCTTTCCTTAATTTTATTAAATCTTCTCCCCTTAATCTATTTTGGCTTGATAGCCCCCCCATACTAAAGACAGATATAGGAATCGGTAAATGAATCACTTTTTCATTATAAAAAATAATAGCTTTTATATTAAATAACCAATCGGAAGAGACTTTTAGATCTTCTCTATATAAACCATATTTATCAAATAAATTTCTCTTAAAAAATGAACTTTGATGCATAAACCCTTTATTTAAAAGGGTGAATAATAAATACTCATTATTAATAAATTCGTAACCGATTTCATTATCCCCTATTTTATAATTCCCTAAATAGATACTTTCTTTGTTTAAATGTTTGATTACATTTAACAAGGTGTTTTCTGAACAAAGATAATCGCCGGAATTTAAAAATAAGAGATATTCCCCCCGAGATCTAAGGATTCCTTTATTCATTGCATTATAAATGCCTTTGTCCGGCTCGCTCACCCAATAATTGATATGTTCTGAGTTTTTTTCAATAAGTTCTTTACTTCCATCTGTAGATCCCCCATCAATAATTATCCACTCAAAATCCTGATGTGTCTGATTAATGACACTTTCAATTGTTTTCTGTAGGCCCTCTTTATTATTTAGGTTTACAGTAATAATAGAAAGTTTATAAGGATAATCCATAAATTGGGTAAAGGGATATGTATTGGATGAAAATAATTAGGCGATGTGTGAATAAATTGGGGTTAAGTTAATTTGGAGAATAAAGTCTTTTTAATTGACACAATCCTTGCTCATTAAGAATCCCTGCTCTCCCTCCTGATTCAAAATATCCTTCACTTAGTAAAATTGCAGCCTCCGGGATCCGAAGCTGATACTCCATCATAGGATGATGTAAAGAAAGATCGACTATCAAATCTCCTTGACTTAAAAATTTGGGAAGTTTAATTGTTCTTTCGATTCTGAAAATACCTTTATTAACATGTTCTATCTTACCTTTTGTATGACCCTCCGCTAATGATGCCAAAGGAACACCATCCCGATTTTTGAAGATCAGCATAGGATCTGTCTTGAAATCTTCCTTAGTATAACCTTCTATAATTAAAGTCAGGACTTCCTGGCCTGACTTTATCACTGATTGGTTGTGTTCTGTTCCGTTGATTTCGATTTTGTTAATGTTAAGCCAGTCTTTCTTGTATCTAATACCATCAATTATCTTTCTTATGCCAGTATTTTCTTCTAAAGCAAGATAATTACTGACTGTATCAATAGTAGATCCCGAGTATTTAAGTTCTCCTTTTTCAAGCAGTAGGCCCCGAGTGCAGAGTGTCTTAATGGCAGCCATGTTGTGACTGACAAAAAGTACCGTTCGACCTTCTGATGTGGAAATATGCTGCATTTTGCCTATTGCTTTTCTTTGGAATTCGGCGTCACCTACAGCAAGCACTTCATCGACCACAAGGATTTCAGGCTCCAAAAATGCGGCGACCGCAAACCCAAGACGAACCATCATGCCGCTGGAATATCTTTTTACGGGAGTGTCTATATATCTTTCAACACCGGCAAAATCCACAATTTCATCAAGTTTCCTATCTATCTCATGTTTGGTCATACCCATGACGGTGCCATTCATGTAGATGTTTTCCCTGCCTGTCAGTTCGGTATGAAAACCTGTTCCGACTTCCAGAAGGGAAGCAACTCGTCCTTTTGCCTTGATTAAACCTGTGGAGGGCGATGTTATTCTTGAAAGCAATTTCAAAAGAGTGGATTTCCCTGCTCCGTTCTTGCCTATTATTCCCACAACGTCTCCCTGATTCACATCAAAAGAAATATCTTTTAGAGCCCAAACTACGTCGGAATCCCCTTTCTTGCTTCGATTGTTGCTTTCTCCTATCCTAAGATAGGGATCCGGTTCTCTTTTAATGTTCATCTTCCACCATCGTGTAAGATCCCTTGTAAGAGATCCCGAGCCGAAAGTGCCAAGATGATAAAGTTTTCCGACATTTTCAAATTTCAGAATAGGGTCACTCATACAGTATCCATGAAATTTCTTTCAACGCGATTAAAGATAAGGATTGAGCAGGTGCTTACTAATAGAAGGAAAACAAAGCTATAGAGAAGTCCCCACCAGTCGATTGATCCACATCCCATAGTTCCATATTTGAATGCCTGGAAGATTGATGAAAGTGGATTGAGTTCTATCCAACGGGCATATTTTTCAGGGATTCCGTCGATTGGATAAACCACAGGTGTGGCATACATGAAGAGTTGTAAAATAAAAACTATCACGACGTTTAAGTCATGATATTTATAGGTCACAGAAGAGATTAACATACCCCAAGTCATTCCGTGAAGACCGATCATTAAAATCAAAACCGGGAAAAGCAGTAGCGTCAGATTTACCGAAAGGTTGGCTCCATGACCCCAGAACCAAAAGTAAAGTATGATGAAAAGCAGGAGCTGAATACCGAATTTAAAGAGATTAAAAATAACTTTAGAAAAAGGAACTACGAGACGTGGGAAATAGACTTTCCCGAAAATATAAGCATTAGCCGAAAATACATTAGAACATCCATTGAATGTGTCGGAAAAGTAGTTCCAAAGCATGATGCCCGACATATAAAATATAGGACCCGGAACTTCGTCGGTGGAAAGACCCGCGAGGTTTTCAAACAGGAACACATACATTATAATCGTAAAGACGGGGGAAATGAAGTACCATAAAGGACCCAAGATGGTCTGCTTGTATTGCACCACAAAATCCCGTTTCACATACATATAAAGCAGGTCACGATAACGCCAGAGCTCTTTTAGATCAATGTCGAGCCATCTGCGTTTCGGAGTGATTATGTAGGTCCAATCTTTATTTGTCGTTCCCATAGCGGTATCCGTATCCATACCCGTAACCATAACCATAGCCATGGCGGTGATACCCATACTTGCCGGTGGCATCTGTGCCGTTGAGCAAGATGGCCATGTTGTGGTATTTGCCTTCGCGGTACCAGTTTTCGATTTCTGCAAGATACATTCTTTCCAGGTGTCCGACCCTTATTACAAATATTGTAAGGTCGACATAGCGGTTGATTATGGCTGCGTCTGCCACAACTTCAACGGGAGGACAGTCGATAAAGATATAATCATAGTCTTTCTTGGCCTCACTGAGGAGCATTTCGAACCTTTCACCCAAAAGAAGTTCGGCCGGATTAGGAGGAAGGGGGCCGGTGGGAAGAAGATCGAGATCTCCGATTCTTACAGTGAGGTCTCGCCAATCTGATTTCTGCCCGCTCAGATAATCAGAAACACCGACGTCGGGATTGTCGACATAAGAAGACAATGAGCTTTTCCGCATATCGAGGTCGATGGCAAGAATTTTCTTGCCGTGTAGACCGAATGCTGTTGACAGATTTGCTGACATAAACGTCTTTCCGCTACCGGGATTCATAGAGGTGAACATTATGACGGGGTGCTTCCCTACATTGCCGAGCATGAAGTTAAGATTGGTGCGGAGAACGCGGAATGATTCGTTGACAATATTCCGATTTTTGGGCTCTACAAGTATCTTGGGAATCTCGGTATTTTTTGATTTCACGAATGGTAGGGTTCTTTTTTTCTTACCGGCTTGTGGAATCTCTCCCAAATAAGGCACCGTCATATCCTGAATATCTTTCTTCCCTCTCACCTGGGTGTTGAGGATCTCCGTCAGGGCTATGAATGCACCGGGAAAAGCAAAACCTATGATTATTGCCAGGGCATAAGCGCGACCGGGTTTAGGTTCAATCGGAGCTCCGCTACCATGGGGAGGCTCTATGAGCTGGGAATTATAGGCGGCAAAGGCCTGGGATAGCTCATTTTCTTCTCTTCTCTGGAGCAGGAACAGATATAGCTGTTCTTTCACTTTCTGTTGACGCTCTACGGAGAGCAGTTGCTTTGACTGCTGGGGGGCGGCTGCTACTTTGCCTATTGCCTGATTATATTGTGAGCGCACCTGGCTCTGACGGTTCTGGAGCATATTGATCTCATGGTCTATGCTTTGAAGAATGGATGCCCGCAAGGCACTGAGTTGCTCGTCCATATCTCTGACGAGTGGATTTTGCAGGGATGAATTTGCGAGATGGTTGTTTCTTTGGAGCAGAAGGGTATTGTATTCGGATATCTGGCCCAATATGCTGGGGTTGGTGAGGCCTGCATTTGCCGGAAGTAGCTGATTGGCATATTTGCTGTCGGTGAGGTATGAGCGCACGTATTTGGTCATGTAAATCTGGTTGCTCAATTCCTGGCTTTGATCTTCGGCTGCCATGGCCTTGCTTTGAGCCATTCCCCCGCTGGCATCGATATCGAGAATAAGGTGGGAGGATTTCCAGTCGGAAATATTCTGCTCCACTTCGCCGAGTTCTTCTTCGATATAAGCCAGACGCTCTTTTATGAATTCATTAGTGTTGACGGTTTTCTGGTTGCGTTCCTTCACCCAATTTTCGTTGTAAACGGAGACAAGGGTGTTAAGGATATCCTCGGCCCTGGAAGGGGAGACGTCACGGTAGGAGATGTCGATGATAGAAGAGTTCCCGCCGCGAACATAAGGGTTTATTTTCCCTTGTACGGCGCCAGCAACGGAATGTATGTTTGAACGGACAACTTCCAGTTCGTAGTCAAGTCCCTGGGAATATGACTGGGTAGGAGTGACGACTATGCGTCCAAGGGGTGTCTGCACCGTATCGTTGATTTCCGTTGTCCAGTCTCCGGGGTATGTCATCCCGTTTCGAACGAAATCTGACATCTTTATTTTATCATCGTCGAGAAGGAGTTTGAAAGAAGCATTTTCATTATCATCGAGACTTTGGAAGGAAACCCGCACCGGAAGCTCGGCACCATATACCACCTCATCGTGGAAAGTGCCTTTCCTTCGGTATTCGACATCGAGGTTGAGCCGGCGCACAATCTCGGAAGCCACGGTGCTCGTCTTTAGCGACATGAGTTCGTTGGTGAGATTGGTATTGATAGTGACGAGTCCCAAATCCATCAGAGCTGCGTTATCAGAAGTCTTGTCTTCCGATTTAATTAGTATAGACGTGGATCTTTCGTAAATTGGAACGGTTTTCTTAAGGTAGAATACGGCATACCCAACACATATAGCGAGGGAAAGCACGAACCAATACCAATTTGACAGACAGAGATAGAATATGTTTTTTATTTGGTCGGCGATGCTCGGAGTGCCCGGACTTTTTGCGGGAGGAGTCGACATCGCGCCGTTTTCGGTTTGTCGCCCAATTATTCTTTGCAAGGGAGTGGATTTTTAAGATAAATTATTAAAAATTGAAGGATGGGTATTCTTTGGATTCCGTCATTTCACTATAGAGACGATGACAGTGGAAAGCATGCCTGCTATCCCGACCCAGAATCCCCACGTCATAAACATACTGCCGTTGGCTGTTGAACCGCTTGTCTTCACGCTGTTAGGCTCAACGTAGATTATGTCGTTTTGTTTTACGTAATAAACGGGGGAGGAGTAGAGGTCCTGAGTGTCGAGCAGGCTTACACGATAGGGAGTCTGCTTGCCGTTTTCTGTGCGCAGCACGAGGATATTGTCTCTGCGTCCCTGTATGCCGATATCTCCCGCTTCAGCTATGGCCTCGAGCAGGGTGACATTATCGCGGGTGATCTCATGGCGACCGTTGCCTCCCACTTCTCCGAGTACATAATAACCCAAGTTTTTGTATTCCACGGTCACTACAGGTTCTTTTACAAGACGCGACTCTATAAGCTTGTATTTTATCTCCTGTTCGAGCTCCTGGCGTGTGAGTCCTTCCACTTTTATAGGTCCCAACACGGGCATGTCGATATATCCGCGGTCGTCAACTGTATAAGAGGTATGGTTGCCGGATCCCTCCCCGGTGCCGTCCATAAGATTGAAGGCTTCAACCAAGGCTCTGTCGCGGCCGTGGACGATGATACTGAGCTTGTCGCCCGGGATCAGGCGGATTGACTTGGGTTCCTGAACAAGCATTGTGACATTTGGAACGATATCTTGTAGATATACGACTTTTTTACTGTTAGTACAGGAACTTATCAGTATTAAAAGAGCTGAGAAGACAATTATTATATTTCTATTCGGTTTCATTTTCTATAAACTTGATGTATTCGGGATCTACCTCAATACCTGCCGTGATGAGATTTGGGATTTCCACCACGAGACGCTTCACTTTTGAGCCTCTTACTGAAAGGAGAAGCCCCTCATAACCGTTTAAGGCCCCACCTATGATCTGAATGTGGCGCCCTTTCATGGCTGAGGTGACTTCCGACGGTGAGAAATATTTCACGGAATCTGCATTCCTCAGTGCAAAAATAAATCGTTGCATTTCAGCGGCCGGTACCACGAGGGGATTTCCTCCGCATCCTTTCACGAATCTATATTGCAAGGTCTCGATCTTTTGGACCTCATGATCCAGACTTTCGCGATCGGAATAGACGAAAAGAAGGTCGTAAATGACGGGGACGTGGACTCTGGTTTTTCCTCCCCCTTTTTTTGAAACCAGCTTCCAATGCATGGGGGTGAAGACTTCAAAACCCTTTCGGGACAACACTTCCCAAGCCCGGTGCTTCGCATTTGCCCGCTTAAGGTCGCGCAAGGCATACCATTGAAGCGGGTTATCGTTTGATTGGGTATTTTCCGGCATCGGGAAGCTTTACTGGATCAGGATTCAAACTGTTATAGAGATGGGGATAGGACCGATATTTCAGTAACGACAAAAGCCTTTAATCCTGCAATGTTATGTAAACTGCAGTAAATCAGAGGCTTGTAAGCCTTAAGTGAAAAAGTTAATCTATCAGACATGGAGTGGAATTATGATAATGCATATCAAGACTTACCAGACATGTCACATACAAAACTTTGCATTAGTTCTAATGCCGGTAGTATATTATAGAGTAAAATTACCAAAAAAAACGATAGAAACCAAAATTCGATGTTCCAACCGGCATTATGATCATGCCCTTATATATGGAATTTCAGGTTGGGCATTTTTCTAAAATAATTTAGTACAATCCCCGGGATTGAAGGAAATTTTATATACTTCTTATCCCGGGGATTGCTAACACCTACAAGGAGAACTCTTATTACTTACGGGGATTCCCCTTATCTATTAAACCCGAATAGTTGATACTCCGGTCATTATGAGCGGATGCGGTCGTCGAAAGCTGAAAGAGCGGCCTTAGCTCCCTCTCCCATCGCAATGATGATCTGCTTATACGGCACACTGCTCACATCTCCTGCGGCATATACTCCGGGCAGATCTGTACGACAGAAAGCGTCTACCAATATTTCTCCTCTTCCGTTGGCACCAACCTGGGGTATGAAAATGTCGCTGTTAGGCTGTAGGCCTATCTGAATAAATATTCCATTTTCTTTATAATGGCTGATTTCTCCGGATATTCTGTCTTTTACGTCAAGTCCATCAAGGGTTTTGCCATTGCCGGTGACTTTCATTACCTGTTGCGAAAGATGGATAGATACATTTGGAAGTGACTTCACCTTCTCCTGCAACACTGTGTCTGCTTTCAGAGTATCAAGGAATTCAAAAACATCAACATGGTTGCATACATTGGCCAGGTCTATTGCTGCCTCAATACCGGAATTCCCTCCGCCAATCACTGCCACATCCTTCCCTTTAAAGAAAGGACCGTCGCAATGCACGCAGAAACCTATCCCATGACCGATATAATCATCTTCTCCCGGCACATTCATTCTTCTCCAACGGGCACCTGTGGCGATAATCACACCGGGAGCCTTAAACACTTCACCTCCTTTTACCCTTACGGTCTTTATCTGTTCCTTTAATTCCACATACTCCAGGGTTCGGGAGTCATAGATGTCAATATCGTAATCTTGCAAATGCAACCTAAGGTCGGCCGCTAATTTTTCACCGGTAGTGTTGGGAACAGAAATGACATTCTGTATTCCTGTTGTTTCTTTCACCTGGCCTCCTATCCTTTGGGCAATCAGGGCCACCTTTATACCTTTTCTTGCTGAATAAATGGCCGCGGAGGCTCCTGCCGGTCCCCCGCCTAAAACCAGCAGGTCATACGCTTTCTCTTCGATGGGCGCCTCATCATCACGGCTCCCGAATTTTTCCTCAAGTTTATCCAGAAGTTCTCCTAATGTTCCCTTTCCTACCCAAAGAAGCTCTCCGTTTGCGTAGACCGTAGGCACAGACTTCACCCCCAAAGCTTCAGCTTCAGCCACAGCCAGGTTCCCGTCAATAGCCTGAGAAGCGATATTGTCGTTGTAGAGCGCCATCTGGTTTAATGCCTGCACCACATCCGGACAATTCGTACATTCAAGCGTGGCATAAGTATTAAGAGAAATTTCACCTTTCAGACGTTTGATGCGTGAAACAGTTGCCTGATCAGGAAGTGTCTTACCCTGTCCGTCAGCATTCATCACTGCCAGAAGAAGCGATGTGAATTCATGGCCTCCCGGAATCATTCGGAAAGAAATGCCCGTAGGCACTTTGTCACGGATCAAAGAGGTCACAGCTTTATCGCTGTTGACGTCTTCCACTTCAATGGCGAGACGAGGAGAGGTGGTGGAGAACTGAGTGAAAAACTCAATCATTTCTTTCCCTATGTCGGAGGCGCTGTTGCAAGAAACGCGAAATATGAAATCATGGCTCAGGGAAGCGAATATCTGCTTCACTTGTGCCAAAATATTTTGATCAAGAGCCATAAAGATTGATTTAGAAGTTTGTGTCTGAATTTTGATAAAATAGAGGGCCGCTTGTTTTGAAGAGATTCCCAAGTCTTAGGGGGGGTAACAAGAGAGTGTGTCAAATTATAGAATATTTTGACACACCCTCCTATTTTTTGATCAGAAGATGGTTGAATTAGAGTTTTCCAACCAGGTCGATACTTGGCTGAAGGGTTTCAGCACCTTTCTTCCATTTAGCCGGGCAAACATCGCCGGGATGAGTGGCTACAAACTGTGCGGCCTCAACCTTACGAAGAAGCTCATCGGCATTTCTTCCGATATTGTTGTCGTTGATTTCTACTATCTTCACAAGGCCTTCCGGATTCACAACGAAAGTGCCACGATAAGCCATTCCGTCTTCCTCTATCATGACGCCAAAGGCGCGGGCGAGAAGACCTGTCGGGTCGGCGAGCATAGGATATTCGATTTTACGAATCCTTTCAGATGTGTCGTGCCAAGCCTTATGCACAAAATGAGAATCTGTGCTGACGGAATAAACTTCCACGCCCATCTCTTTCAATTTGGCATATTTGTCTTGAAGGTCTTCAAGTTCGGTAGGGCATACGAATGTGAAATCTGCAGGGTAAAAGAAAAAGATTGCCCATTTTCCTTCGATATCCTTATTGGTCACTTCTTTGAATTCGCCGTTATGGTAGGCCTGAACCTTAAACTCCGGAACTTTTGCATTAATCAACGGAGTAACTACAGTCTTTTTTTCTTCCATTATGTCAATCTATTAAATGTTTTATGTTTATCTTATTTATAAAACAATCATAAAGAGAGATTTGTTCAAGTTCGGAAAGGTTGCAGTGGGATAGGAATAAGCTTCAGCCTATTGGAAAAGTTGAAAACAAAAAGGAGTTTAATTTGCTAAAAACCAATCTCAATCCAATGTAAGACCGAGACCGAGCATCAGAGAGCTTTGTTGTTGGAAATTACGCAACTGATAACCAACATTCAGATATAAAAAGTGGCAAAGATATGTTTTGAGAGTAATGTTCTGATAAGAACCCTTGTTTTCCCAAGGAGCCAATATGTTATAGCCGATACCGACATTTACTGCAAAAATCGGCATTTGTAATTCTCCGTGGGCTGAGACTCCTACACTTGTTTGCTTCCAGAAAGAGGGGTGGCCGGGCAGAGAACCGGATGGTAAGGATTCTGTTTTAGGCATTCCGGCTGAATGGTCATACTGTAGATCAAGAGACCCTCCGACACGCCACCACTTGTTGAGCCTCACCATCGGGGCAAAGGAGATGCCGGCACACGCAAAATGTCCGGGAAGCAACACCGGCGTTTCGCCACCGCGATAAACTCTCTTTCTTGTAGCTCCCCATAACGAAATGTCGTAAGTCATCCTATGATGTTCCCGGCTGTCGGCTATAGTGTCCGATTTCTCCCTTGAGTCTGAAATAATTGCATTCTCAACGGTGGAATTATTCATAGGATTGAGAGTGTAGACCACACCGAGTCGAATACCAAAGGAATTTATACCCGGATTTGGGAATGAAGTGTTACCGTTGGAAAAATGAGAAACACCGATTCCCCCAATCAATCCAAGTTGAGGTTTCAATTGCCATCTCAGAGCAAAATTAAGATTGAGGTAAGCATTAACCTGACTTCCTACAGTCAGATTGAAAAATTTATTATGTTCCGAATATGGTTTCCAACCTATGGCAGTTCCGAAATTCCATTCATAATCCAGACTTAGGTTTTCCCTTATGTGACAGAAAGGACCTCCCTGAAAAATATAAACCAAAACCGGATAACCGATATTCCTGTATGCCCGGCTAACCCCTCCGGCTTGAGCTCCTCCAAGATTGAGCACTCCCACAGATATTCCCTGATAACCTCCCGGCAGGAAATGCCTGATATTAGGATTTGTGAAACTGAAACTATAGCGGAGGTTCACCGGAACTGAAGAATGAACCGATATTTTGTCTCCTGCCGGAATTTTCTCCCTTATTTCGTCTTCCACGGAAGAAGCAACATAATCAATTCCTGCTACAGCAGAGAGATGATGAATAAGATGGTGGGTGGACTTTTCACGCAACAGAGTATCTTTCTCAATCATGGAGTTATTGAGAGTGGCTCCATAAGTAAAAAGAGACCCTGATAATAAAACAGCTGTAAGAAACCGTTTCATGTTATAAGCCCGGTGCCTAAATGCTTGCGGGCCCCGACTGAGGAGCATCATCGGAAGAACTGTTAGCAGGCGCCGGATCCTTGAAAAGTCCATCCAGATATTTCTCCTGGAATCGTTGCATGATTTCCCAGAGGTTGGGGACAAAGAGAGTTCCGAAAATAGCGTTCATCGCCATACCGAATACAACTGCCGAACCGAGGTCGATACGGCTGTTGGCCCCCGCTCCGGTTGCAAACATCATAGGCATCACACCGAAGACGAATGCACAAGCTGTCATCAAAATCGGCCGGAACCTGATCACTCCGGCGTCGTGGGCAGCTTTTATTATGTCTACGCCGCTCTTCCGGAAGTCCATGGCATACTCTACAATCAGGATGGCATTCTTGGCCGACATTCCCAAAAGCAGGATAAGACCGATCTGGGTATAGATGGTCAAACTCTGTTTCATGATTATACATCCGAGGATTGTGCCCAGAATAGCCATCGGCATACTTAACACCACAGCTATAGGACTTGTCCAGCTCTCATATTGAGCGGCCAATACAAGAATCGTCATGATAATAGCGAAAATAAAGACGAAACTGATTGTAGTGCCCGATTGTGTCTCCTGATAAGCGATACCGGTCCAGGCGTATGAGAAATTCCTGCCCAGGGTCTGATGCACAATCTCCTCCATTGCCTTAATACCTTCTGAGGAACTTACCCCGGGAGCAGGCGTGGCTGTCAGGGAGGCAGTGGTGTACATATTATAACGTGACACGGAGGGCTCACCCATCATGGGCTCAACTTTCGCAAATGTGCTGAAGGGCACCATCATACCCTCGGAGTTCCTCACTGACAGAGAGGGTATTCCTTCCACTGTGGCTCGGGATGGTCCGTTTGCCTGAATCATGACCCTATATATGCGTCCGAAATCGATAAAATCGTTGACATAAGTAGATCCCATGTACGATGACAGGGCATCATAGACATCCCCGATAGAGAGGTTCTGCAATTCAACTCTATTGCGGTCGATATTGATAGCATATTGAGGCACCAGTCCTGTCCATAGTGAAGTAATCGATTTTATGCGGTCGTCTTTAGCTGCGGCCGCCTCTATCTCCTCCATTGCATCCATCATAGCGGCCGTGCCAAGGCTGTTGATGTCGAGCAGCTGCATCTGGAGCCCTGATGAAACTCCGAGACCCGGAATCGCAGGCGGATTAATAGAAAAGATGATAGCCTCCGTGTATTTCTCAGAAATCTTGTCAACCATCTCTATCACTTTGTCGACAGTACCCTTTTTTCCCCGTTTGCTCCAGGGTTCGAGGATCACGAAATAAGAACCGTAGTTCGATAAAGCTCCCGCCCCCATCATCGAATAACCAGCCACCGACATCACGTCTTTCACATAAGGAATTTGCTTTATTTCGGCCGAAAGGGCGTCGACAATTTCCTCGGTCCTTTCAAGGGAAGCTCCGTCAGGAAGTTGTATGGAGGTCATGAAATAACCTTGGTCCTCGGCCGGTATATAGCCTGACGGCCATTTCAGCAATCCATAGAAAGCCACACCGGAGATGGCGAAATAAATGATAATTGAAAGGAAAGGATGAGCAAGCATTTTTGATGTCATCCATCCATAGCCGTCTTCCGTCTTCTTAAATCCTTTGTTGAACCACTTGAAAAGGAAAAATTTCGTAGGTTTTCGTGGTGTCAGGAAAAGGGCGCATAGAGCCGGGGTCAGCGTCAATGCGTTGAATCCGGAGAAAGCTGTGGAGACTGCAATGGTCAGGGCGAATTGTTTATAAAGCTCACCGGTAATTCCGCTAATAAATGCTGTAGGGATAAACACGGAAAGGAGCACAAGCACTTCTCCAACGATAGGACCCTGGAGTTCCCTCATGGCTTTTTCTGCCGCCTGCCTTCGTGTCATCAATCCCTTGTCGACGATACGCGAACAGTCTTCCACCACTACAATTGCATCGTCGACCACAATAGCGATGGCCAATACAAGTCCGAAAAGAGTTAGTGTGTTGAGGGAGAAATTCAACAACTTCATAATTGCAAAAGTGGCGATAAGCGACACCGGAATCGTTATCATAGGTATGATGACGGCCCTCCAGTTTTGCAAGAAAATAAGGATCACAGCCATCACGATTAATGTGGTGAGCAGGAATGTAACGAGCACATCGTTGATGGATGCGTTTACATAGTCTGTTGCATTGAGCACCACGTCATAATGGATACCCTCAGGGAAATATTGTGAGAGTTCCTCAAGACGTTCAAGAGTGCCTTTAGCTACTTTCAAGGCATTTGCACCTGGGCGTTGCGCCACACCTATAAGAGCAGTCTCCCTTCCGTTGATTTTTGATACGGCAGTATAGTTCGTGCTGCCCAATTCCACGTTGGCCACGTCCTTGAGTCGCAACAGACCGTTGCCGTCTGCCCGCAGGATTATATTGCCGAATTGATCTGCAGTGGTGAGCTGACCTTGGGTGGTGAGAGTGTAGGAAAAGACGGTATTGTTATCCCCGGGAGGATTACCCACCGACCCAGGAGAAACCTCTATATTTTGCGCTTCAATTGCAGCAGTGATATCAGCCGGGGTGATATTACGTATCCTAAGTTTCTGGGGGTCGAGCCATATACGCATGCTGTATTCTCCTCCGCCGAAAGCGTTGACGGCTCCCACACCCTCCACGCGCGACAAGGCATCTGTGATGTTCAGCTGCGCATAATTGGTGAGATATAAAGCGTCGTATAATTCCGGATCATCAGAATTCAAGGATATGAAAAGCACATTGTCGGTGCTCTGTTTTCTCACATTTATACCCTCTTCCGAGACTACAGAAGGAATCTGGGCACTTGCCTGCGAAACACGGTTTTGCACCTCCACTGCTGCGTCATCGAGATTGACGTCGTTATGAAAAGTGACAGTCAGGCTGTAGCTACCGTCGCTTCCACAGGTGGAGCTCATATAAAGCATCCCTTGCACACCATTGACGTGCTCTTCAATTGGCACAGCTACTGCTTTGGCTACAGTCTCCGCATTAGCACCCGGATAGGAAGCCGAAACTGAAACTGTTGGAGGGGAAATATTGTCGGGATATTGTCCTATCGGCAAAGTCTTGACGGTCAGTAATCCCGCAAAGATCATAAGCAACGCAAGCACAGTCGCGAAAATCGGCCGGTCTATGAAAAATTTTGAAAACACTTACAATAAAGTTTAAGGTTAAGAGGAGGTTGAAGTTGAAAATTGAGGATTTCGGCGGATGAGGAGGTCACCGCTTATGTTTTGGAGTCTTGCTTTCGGCTGCCATCTCCTCCTCCATAAAGGCTTTCATCTGAGAGGGTAAAAGCGGTTTCACTTTCTCTCCGGCACGCACTGTCAGAAGTGCCTTGGAAATATATTTGTCGCCCGGTTCTATACCTTTGTTGATCACTCTTAGGGAGTCCTGATAGATTTCACCCACATCGATTCTTCTCTTCACGATGATGTTGGAATCATTGACTACATACATATATTTCCCAAGTTGGTCGGTGGCTATAGAGGCATCCTTCACCAGTATGGCCTTAGGGTTCTCTCCGTAGGGTAGGGAGATTGTGACATACATGCCGGCTTTGAGTTCATTATCTTTGTTGGTTATTTT
This sequence comes from Muribaculaceae bacterium, assembly GCA_022509205.1. Lineage (GTDB taxonomy): Bacteria > Bacteroidota > Bacteroidia > Bacteroidales > Muribaculaceae > Lepagella. Next base: position 14,814 of record JAFLTR010000025.1, read on the forward strand.
CCCTTGGAGAGTGATGGTCCCTGTGGATCGTTCCACAGAGGGGGCCACATAGGTGAGATCGGCAGTATAAACGTTTTTCAGTTCCTCCTGAAATTTCAGAGGCACATTCTTATATAAGGTTTTCTCTTCCAGAGCATTTCCCGCAGTCATCTTCTCATATCTCGAATCTTCCACTTCGAATTCGGCATAAAGATGCGTATTGTCATATATTTCAGCGAGCTTCACAGGAGAGTCGGCACCCGTGATATAATTGCCGACGCTGAGCTCATTTTTTGTAATGTAACCTGAGATAGGAGCGGTGACATTGCAATATCCCAGGTTAACAGAGGCAGTGTGGAGAGCAGCTTTGCTGTCGTTGACGCTCGCTTCCGCCTGCTGATATGCACTCTCTGCCTGAAGCACTTCCATACGTGAAACCGCATTGTCTTCCAAAGCTTTCAAGACAGCTTCATAGTGTTGTCTGGAATATGTGAGATTGCTCTCGTTGCTTTTAAGGGTAGCTTCGGCCCGGTTGTAGGCGTCTTGATAAAGTGTGGGGTCTATCGTGAAGAGTGTCTGTCCTTTTTGCACATACTGACCGGAGGAATAATTCATAGTCATCAGTCGACCGTTGACAAGCCCCACAACCTCAGCATAATATTCCGCGAGGAGATATGCCGGATAGGTGTTATATAAAACCACAGAATCCGTAAAGGCTTCTTCAACCTCCACCGGTCGCGCCTCGCTGCCATAGCCGTCTCCCTTTTTCTCCTTATGGCATGAAGAGAGAGCCAAGGCCGTCATAATAGCCACTATGATATATCTGTTCATTTTCATTGATTTATCCAAATTGTAATCTATTCCAAATCCATTATTCAATTAAAGCCATAATCCTCTTTCTCAGTCATCCCTCCGGTTAGGGGATGGCCAGGGAATGATTTCCTTACACTCTATCGCCAACCGCCCCCAAGAGATTTATAGATGGTTACCAAGGCTGCCAATGCTTCCCCCTGCATTTCTGTCAGGGTGTTCTGACTTGTAAGCCAGTCGATCTGACCATCCACTACATTGGTAAACATAGTGAGGCCGCTTCGATAGAGCTCGAAAGAGAGTTCCATGCTTTTCTTGCTCTCTTCCACTACTCTGGTCTGCAGTTCTATCGCTCTGAGCAGAGCTGCATACGAGACCAGGGCATTGTCCACTTCCTCTATGGCGGTCATCACCGTGAGGTTGTATTGATCGATTGCTGCCTCTAATTGCAGTTTTGATTCAGATAGGGCGTAGTTTCTTGAAAGGCCTTCAAAGACAGTCCAGCTCAACTGAGGAGCTATGGAATAAGTCAGACTGTTTTTTGAAAAGAGGTTTTTGCCGGAATGGGCTGAAGTTCCGATATCCCCGGTTATAGACAACACAGGGAGGAAATCTTTCTTTGCAACTCCTACGGCTGCAGCATATTCAGCAAGTTCCATCTCTGCCTCGACAATATCCGGACGTCGACGTAAGAGTTCGGCAGGCAAGCCGATATCCACTGTCTGATGGTAGTTCGGCAGTCCGCTTTCAGAATCAAGCAGATCATCGATTTCACCGGGATATTTCCCCACTAAAAGTGCCAAAGAGTTTTTCATTGTCCTGACATTGCTCTCGAGAGTAGGAAGTGTGGCTTCAGTTTCGTAGAGCACCACTTTAGCTTGAGTCACTTCAAGCATGTCACCGAGATCTGCTTTGTAACGGGATTCGGTGATTTTGCAAACATAGGCCTGGCTTTCGATATGCTGGCGTGCCACTGTCAGTTCCGCCTCATAGGTGCGAAGTTGCATGTAAGCGGTAGCTACGCTTGCACACAAGCTCACCATTACGGCATCATAATCGGCGCGAGCAACATTGTAAGCGGCTTTTTTCTCCTTTACATTTGAATAGACACGTCCGAACACATCGATTTCCCAGTTCATTGACGCGCCAAGACTAAAATAGGAAGAACGTATCTTTTCAGTGTCGTAGCTGTATAGCTTTCCACTTTCCTGCTCTTTTGTCCAGCCTCCTGAAACCCCAATAGTAGGATAATACCCCGCTCTGGTCATCCCTATCTCTTTTGAGGCCATCGCAATTCTCTTTAAGGCAGCCGCCACATTATAGTTGTTGGCAATGGCCATATTTATTAGTTCTGTAAGGACCGGATCGTTGAAAGTGTTCCACCATTCATCATCACAAGGGAGAGTCTGGAAATTCTGCTGTTCCATCTGCCAGCTTTCCGGAAGCGGAGTCAGAAGATAATCTCTATCGCTTCCATGAGCCCGGAGGAAAAATAATGCTGCCAGCAAGGAGAGAATTATTTTTGAGTCTATGTATGATTTCATGAGTTTCAGTGGTATCTACTTGCAAATATAAATAAAAAAGCGGGTGGGCCAAAAATTAAAATCCAACTCTTTGTTTATTTTATAAGGCTTGTTGGATTCCCTTAGAAAAAGCTATAGAAGTCTAATCGCCAGAAACTTAAAAAGAATAACTAATACATAAAAATAGAGGGTGTCTCAAATATTTTTGAAACACCCCCGATAAATAAGTTTTTATAAAATTAAATTATGATTGACTTAAGACTGCATATTTTATATCGCAGTTTTTGTCGGGCAATTTATTTATATCAGTTTGGCCCGTAGAAGAAGCAAACCCAGATCACGAGGAAAATGATCAGAATACCGGCAATGCCGAGCACCCACCAACTACCTGCGGATCCCCACCATGAATTCGGACCCATTTCCGGACTTGTTTCAGCAAAATTGCGAATCTCTTCCTGCATCTCTTCCTGGATAGCTTCCTTAGATTCCAATTCCTGCTTCTCACGATTTAATTCTTTCTTCTCTTCAGCTACTTCAGCCTTGAGTTCTTTGTTATCTTTATCTGCCATAGTTCTATAAATTTAAGGATGTGATATTGTTTTGTTGTCTTATAATCTTTTAACAATAAATCCGCTCTTTTTGTTTAAACAGGCTTCACATTACTTTTAACGTGCTTATTATCCATAAGGAACGGCCCTTTCCAACGATTTTCGCTATGCTACATCGCCCTGGCTTCGAGTACAAACTTCAGCACAGGATTATTAGTCTTGGAGAGAAGACTTGTAGTCTCCTGCATCTGCGATTTGGCATATTCAGGTAAAGTGTTGTCTTGGGCACATATCACCATAGCAACTGTTTTTTGTACGGGAGCGGTCACAGGAATCCATTCCTTAGGCTCCAGGGTGGAGGGGTCGAACACCACAATCAGAGAATTGGCCTGCCCGTCGATACTTCTACGGGATTTTACTTTAGCCAGAACAATCAGATATTTACCGGTTCCAATAATTTCCTGAACCTGTTTCTCGGTCTCGAGTGTTGCCACACATGCGTTTTCCAGTTTCTCTTCGGCCATTTTCATTCCGGCCTCCAGATTGCGGGTCTTACATGACTTATAATCGAGACCGGCCTTGAATACATCGTTGCGAATATTCAGGAAAGGTTGCTCTATGAGAGATGCGGGCAGGGATTCTTCAACTACTGCAGATTCCATAAGTTTGTCGCCTCTCTCAAGGTGGGATTTTACATAAGCCACGGCCTTACGTTCTGAGGGAGAAAGGTTTTCATCCTCTGTGGAATTCCCGCCACTACATGCAGAGATTATCAGAGATAAGCTTAAAAAGGCCAGATATTTAAGATATTTTTTCATTTAGCTATCGGATTTATTGGCTGAGTTTCCTTCCCGGATTAATCTGCGAAAGGAGAAAAAGCGGATTAATTTTTTTGCCACACCTTAATCCAGTCGATCTGGAAGATTGCAGGGAGTTGGCTGTTATTGATTGGACCTTCCCATGTCCCCTCTCCACCTAACGACTGGCTAAGGATGATATAGAATGGTTCGGTAAAGGGATACTGATAAGAGAAGTTCTCGTTTCCGGGATTCTCATTCTTATAAGTGAATTTCACATCCCCATTTACAGTGAAAGATACGGATTCTTCATCCCAGATTACACCGTATGTGTTGAATTCCTCTATATCTATAGAAGCTGTCTTGTCCTGTTTGTCGTCACTATTTTCGGTTTCATTCCAGAAATGTACGGTTTCATATACTATATCATCACTGTTGAGATGTTCCATAATGTCTATTTCACCCGATTTAGGCCATTTCTGTGTAGGCACGGAGAGACCCGGCTGAGGCATCATCCATATTCCTGTGTGGTTTCCTTGCGGATGACGTAGGAATCTGGCCCGACATTTAAGTTGGCCATATTTGAAATAATATTTTTCCACGGTTTCTATTCCTCCGCAATAATATTTACCGTCTGATTCCATACCGAAAAGATAGAGATAACCATCTTTCTGATAGGCTTGATTGTAGGATTCAGACATATAGCGGTTCCATGTGTCATCTCCTTTTTTAGCAAGCGACCAGTATTTAGGGTCAGGTGTTGAGGAGTCGCCTTCAAAATCATCTTCGAAGACAAGTTGCCAAGTAGGTATGGATGAAGAACCGGAATCCGATCCGTTGTTGTCTCCGCTCCCGGAATTGTCGCCTGAGCCGTTGTCACCGCCTGAACCGGTGTTCCCTCCGTTTCCGGATCCCCCTCCAGGATTTGTAGTTCCTCCACCGGTTACATTATCAGGATTCTTATCGTTGTTTTTGCCTGAGTCGTTATTTTGAGGCACAGTGCCCATTGGCACATTGTTTTCGTCATCATCTCCGGTATCCGAAGAACAGAATGTGAAACTTGAGAAAGTCAGCGCAATTGCTGCGATTAAAAGGGATCTCTTTTTCATAGTGATTATTTTTTTAATATAAAACAGACGATATTTTACAAATTCGATAATTGTTGGTATCCGGATTATTGTCGGGTTGAGACCCATAGATAAAGCCGGTCGGAAGGTCTGACTTTTTCAGGCACCGGCATTGAGAAAATATCTCCTTTATAAACTTTTTCTACAGGCTCAAGATCCAGACGCAATTCCTCTGCCTTGAAGATGAGGGCTCCGGTGGTCGGACCTGTGATTATCACTTCATCGCCGGGATGCAGTTCGCCGCTTTCCATACGGAATTCACCTACTCCCAATTTAGAAAAATATCTTTGTACCTTGGCCACGTATTGTTTCACTCTGGTGGCAGAGCTTCCATATTTTTTGCTCCATTCTCCGAGTCTCTGTCCGAGATAATATCCGTCCCAGAAACCGCGGTTGAATACTTTTTTGAGCCTTTCTTCCCATTCTGCGAGTCTTTCTTCTGTGAAATCTCCGTTGCAGATGGCTTCCAAAGCTTCAGAGTAACATCTGACAGTTTCGTAGACATATTCAGGGCCTCGGGCTCTACCTTCAATCTTAAACACAGAGACACCGGCCTCCACCATTTTATCAAGGAAGTGGATTGTCTTGAGATCTTTCGGCGACATTATGTATTTGTTGTCAACAACAAGTTCATCGTCAGTCTCCATATCCGTGACGCGATATGCCCTGCGGCAAATCTGATTACATGCCCCGCGGTTTGCACTTGAATTCATCTCATGCAGGCTCATGTAGCATTTACCGCTCACAGCCATGCACAGCGCCCCATGGCAAAACATCTCAAGTCTTATCCTGTCGCCTTTCGGACCTCGAAGATCGTTTGCCACAATATTGTCATGTATTTCTTTCACCTGATCCAGGTTCAGTTCCCTGGCCAGAACCATCACATCAGCAAATTGTGAATAATACACCACGGCCTGATAGTTTGAGATATTGCATTGAGTCGAGATATGAACTTCCAAACCTATTGATGTGGCATAAAGAATTGTGGAGATGTCCGTGGCGATAACAGCTGTAATACCTGCTTCTTTGGCTACCTCCAGAATTGAATGCATATATTCAATATCTGCGTCATATATTATAGTGTTGACTGTCAGATAGGTTTTTACATTTTTTTCCGAACAGAGCCTTACAATGTTACGCAGATCATTGAGTGTGAAATTGGAGCTGGAACGACTCCGCATATTCAGGCCCTCGATGCCGAAATAGACGGCATCTGTGCCGGCATTAAGTGCAGCTGCAAGCGATTCAAAACTCCCAACCGGAGCCATTATTTCAAAATCCGACCTTTTCATCTGAATAACTATTTTGCAATATAATAGATCAGGGCTCCCAATGAAAGACTGTGCCACTCAACATGCGTGAAATTTTCTGCATAGAGCAAAGCTGCCATATTTTCCCTTTGAGGACAAGCTGCTATGCTTTCAGGAAGATAGGAATAGGCTCTGGTGTCGCCAGAAACTCTTTTCCCTATCCATGGAATGATCTTACCCGTGTAGAATTTATACAATGGTTTGCTTAACAGCCCACGGGGAGTGGATAGCTCGATAATGCACAAAACCCCACCGGGTTTTAAGACACGTCTCATTTCATGGATCCCTTTTCGGAGATCGCTGAAGTTCCTGATACCGTATGCCACCGTGATCATATCGAATTCGCCGTTGTGGAAAGGCATTGCTAAGGAGTCTCCTTTCCCGAAAGCAATCTTTTCTCGGGAGGGGAGGGGAAGGGAGTCAAGTTTTTCCCTTGCGATGCGTAACATTCCGTCAGAGAGGTCTAATCCTGTCACTCGGGCAAGAGGAAGAAGTTCATTGAGTCGGAAAGCAACATCTCCTGTGCCGGTGGCCACATCCAGGATTTTGAGGTTATCCTTTAGAGGAAGTTGCGATATGGCTTTTTTTAGGGCTTTGTTTCTCCATAGTTTATGTTGCCCTAATGACATTGCTCTATTCATCAAGTCATATCGATGGGCGATGGAATCAAACATCTGTTCCACCTGGCGTCCTTTTTCTATATCTTCCGAATATGGATTGATCTCTTCAACTTTCATTAAAACTTCTATATCTCCTCCCTATAGTGTAACTTGGAATTTCTTTAAAATAATTAGAAATCAGACCAAAGGAATTATAGAAGCTTATAGAATGCGCGCCGACGGCGGTGCTGACGATTGGTGAAATAATCCCATTGGCCCTGCACCTTGTTGTTGGTTTCAAGTTCCAGATTAGATTCAGCATACTTGAATCCATATTTGATATAATATGGAATCAGATCCTGGAAAAGAAGCGCATTCACACCCTTATTCTGGTATTCAGGTTTCACAGCCACAAGGAGGAGGTCAACTCTGTCGGTCTTGCATTTGAGAGCCCTCAGCAGATGATACCAACCGAATGGGAACAGTTTGCCTCCACTTTTCTGAAGAGCACGGCTCAACGACGGCATCGAAATCCCGATCCCCACAAGCTTGTCATCTTTGTCGACTATGGCTGTAAGCAAATCGAAATTAATCAGGCTGAGATAGATATTGATATAATAATCTATCTGTTTCTCAGTTAATTTGGAATACTCATACAAGCCATCGTAAGCTTCGTTGATAAGATGGAAAAGCGGGCGACCTATCTCCTCCTTTGCCTTTTTGGGGCTCTTGTATTTTTTTACTTTAAGCCCATATTTTCTCTTTACAATGTCGGCAATCCTGTCATATTTTTCCGGTATCCCTTTGGGCACTTCCATAAGGAATTCCACCCAATCGGCCTCTTTTTCATATCCTAATTTCTCGATATGTTTCTGATAATAGGGATAATTGTAGATAGTGGCCATTGTGCCTAATTCCTCAAAACCGCCAATCAACATTCCTTCATGGTCCATATCTGTGAAACCCATAGGACCGATAATCTTGTTCATTCCCTTCTCGCGAGCCCAGTCTTCCACAGCTTTTATAAGGGATGAAGAAACTTCTTCATCGTCTATAAAATCAATGTATCCGAATCGTGCTGTGGCTCTTCCGAATTGTTCATTCACCTGACGGTTGATGATTCCTACAATGCGACCCACAGGCTTACCATCTTTATAGGCCATGAAATAGACGGCCTCACAGAAATCAAAGGCCGGATTCACCCCCGGTGAGAATGTGCCGAGGTCATCTGAAATCAATGGCGGTACGAAATAAGGGTTTCCCTTATACAGATCTATCTGAAATTTTATGAATTTCTTAAGATTAGCCTTAGTGGGCTCAATTTTTTTTATTTCAACCATACCGGAGGGGAGATTAAAGTAGAATAATGAGTAAGGAATCAGAGTGTCAGCCAAATAAGAATAAAGGCCATCACTATGATAAAGAAACAAAGGAAGATATAGAGTTGGCTCGATGACCGGCGCTCCATATCGAGTTGGAGGTCTGCCACTGTACGGTAGCCATGTTCAGTGTTTTCACACTTCTTGGCAATTCGTCTTAGTTTGGGAAGATTGGTGGGCAGATTGTCAAGCACTTCGTTAACTATCTTGCCATACGAAGCGATATCTTTTCGGGTGTCTTGTTCGGAAAGAAATGATTTCTGGTCGAATCCGACATTGGTAAGTTTCAGATTCTCATTATATTCAGTGAAAATAATTGTTTCCGGTGTAATCGGAACATGGCTCACATGGTTTTCCTGAATATACTGCATTGCATCGAGAAGCTGAGTCTCGAGCCTGTGCACAATTTTGGGAGTCAAACGTTTTTCATCGATAAGTCGACGAAGTGAATAGCCGTAGACATCGTCCGTGATGATAGATAGACCAACCCCCGGGACTTCTTCCAGGTCATTGACCATTACGATATTGGGATGACAGAGGTTATACCGGATATCAAATTCCTTTTCAAGAATAGCTTTGTATTTGGGATCATCGGCATATTCAGGCTTCAAAGCCTTCAGCATCACCCATTTCCCATGTTTCTTGACTGTATAGACGTTATAAAAGTCCTCTTCCCATTCCGGCAAGAGATAAAGATCGCTCCATTTTCCTGTGGGATCGTTTAAAGGGATCTTTTTCTCTTCTTTACTTACGTAGGGATATGGGGAGGAGGTTTCTTTCATCAGCACATAATGTCAATACGAGTAATAAAAATCTTTTAAGTGTCAGATAATGTAAGGAAAAATAATCAAGTAACAATACAGATATTTATTAACTTAATCGATAATGTCAAACCCTGTGTATTTTCTCAGACATTCCGGTATGATAATTCCCCTATCAGTCTGGTTGTCTTCCAGAAGGGCAGCTACGATTCGGGGTAGTGCGAGAGCGCTGCCGTTTAGTGTGTGGCAGAGTTTGATTTTTTTGTCTTCGTCACGATAGCGGCATTTCAGACGGTTGGCCTGATAAGTTTCAAAGTTAGACACTGAAGAGACCTCGAGCCAACGTTGCTGAGCAGCACTCCACACTTCGAAATCGTATGTGATGGCAGAGGTAAACGACATATCTCCTCCGCAAAGCTTAAGTATTCTCCAAGGGAGCCCAAGATTATTGAGAAGATTTTCTACATGGCTTTTCATCTCCTCGAGAGCAGAATAAGAATCTTCAGGTTTTTCGATTCTTACAATCTCTACTTTGTCGAATTGATGCAGACGGTTCAATCCTCTGACATCCTTACCATAACTACCTGCCTCGCGACGCCAGCATGGGGAATATGCGCAATTTTTTTTCGGCAATTCGGTGCCGGGTATAATCACATCGCGATAGATATTTGTGACGGGCACTTCTGCCGTTGGAATCAGATATAGGTCATCGAGGGTGACATGATACATCTGTCCCTCCTTGTCCGGAAGCTGTCCCGTACCGTAACCTGATGCTTCATTCACCACGAAAGGGGGTTCCACTTCTGTGTATCCGGCTTCTGAGGCGCTGTCGAGGAAAAATTGTATCAGGGCTCTTTGAAGCCGGGCTCCTTTCCCCAAATAGAATGGGAAGCCTGCTCCGGTTACTTTGACACCTAATTCAAAATCAATCAGATTATATTTTTTTGCAAGGTCCCAGTGGGGGAGAGCCTCACTACCGAGCTCCGGAATTTTCCCGCCGGTTTTCACCACCACATTATCTACAGCACATTTACCTTCGGGAACATCTGCATTGGGAAGATTGGGGACAGTCAGCAAAAGGTCGCGCATCTCATTCTCGCTCTCTTCGAGCTCCTGCTGCATCTTCTTGGTCTCCTCCTTAAGTTCCGCCACTTTCCCTTTTGCAACCTCAGCTTCCTCTTTCCGGCCCTCTTTCATAAGGGCACCTATTGAGGCTGCAAGTTTCTTCAATTCCGATGCATCGGAATCGCATTGCTGTTGAAGGCGACGACGTCTTGCATCGATATCAAGGATATCATTGATGATTTTCTTACCGTCGAAACCTTTCACGGCTAAGCGGTTGATGACGAATTCGGGATCGGCTTTTATTGTCTGAAGAGTCAGCATCTTTCTGAGTTTACTTTATAGCGTATAATTTATTCTTTACGGCACAATCACTTCCAGGATTCTTACTGAATTTACCACTGCATCGTAGCAGTATTGGTAGATGTAGGGCACAAGTCCGAAGAACACTATGCCGGCAACACATAACCATAATCCCACCTTTTCGCATCTAAAAGTCTTAATGGCTCCGACTTTCGGTTGATCACTGCTTATCCACATAGCCTTAACCACCAACAGATAGTAATAGAGAGATATGATAGTATTAATCAATGCCACCAACACAAGCATATAAAGAGCCCATGAATTTGTAGAAGTGACAGAGGTGAAGATAAGAATCTTGCTGAAGAAACCGGCGAAAGGAGGAATACCGGCCAATGAGAACATTGCAAGAGTCATGGCAAAGGATAGCCATGGGTTGGTCTTGTGAAGTCCATTGTAATCATCCATCGAAAGGTAACCGGTCTGCTCCTCGATTGTATTGATAACAAGGAATGCTCCAAGGTTGCTCACAACATAAACGAATACATAGAACATCAAGGCAGACAAACCGAGAGTTTCACCGGCCATCACGCCAAGCATTATATATCCGGCCTGCGAGATAGAGGAGAATGCCATGAAGCGTTTCATATTCTTCTGACGGATCGCAAACAGGTTACCGATTGTAATTGTCAGAATAATCACGCCATACATCATCCATTCCCACGCATCGGAATAAACTGCTCCGAAACATTGGGTGAATATCACGAAGAAAGCGAAAGCCGCGGCACCTTTGGAAACTACAGAGAGGAAGCTGGTGACGGCTGTCGGTGCCCCTTGATAAACATCGGCAGTCCAGAGATGGAAAGGCACAAGCGATAGCTTGAATCCTATTCCGGCAATCATGAATGCCAGAGCCACGAGCAAAAGACCACTCATTTCTCCCTGGCTAATCGTTATGGCAAGATCATTGAAATAAAGAGAGCCACCGGAGAAAGCATATACGAACGACAGACCCACGAGCAATACTGCCGATGAGAAAACAGCCGTCATGATATATTTGATAGCTGCCTCATTACTTTCATATCTCTTTTTGTTGAAGGCCACCAAAGCTGCCAACGGAAGAGATGCTGATTCAAGTCCGATGATGAAGAGAAGGAAGTGGCGGGCCGAAACCATTAGATACATCCCAAAGACAGTCACCAGGAGGAGCTCATAGAATTCTCCTTTACGTACTACAGCCTCACCGTCGTTTAGCCATTTGGCTGCCTGCAGCAATACGATGAATACTCCCACATTCAAGATGGCCTTGATAGCGTTGGTGGCTGAATCGTTGATATACATTCCACCGAAAACAGTTTCGCCCGAGGCCGGAATAACCCAGATGGCAATCGTGCCGAGTCCAAAGAGGATGGTGGTGAAAGGGGTCAGTATCTTCTTTCCGTTTTCATTTGAGAAGGTATCGAAAAGAAACACCAGAATAAATATACCGAGAATAATCATCTCGGGGATCATATGTCCAAACTGAGAATAAGTCATTTTAATCTCTTGTTTTTATCAATTAGAACACACTTGCCTGAAGGGCGTTGATAATAGGGGTGAAGCTATGATTGATTGCTTCGTTGATCCAGTTGGGGAAACACCCGATTCCTGCGATACAGAGTATCAGTGTCACTGTAGCCAGACGCTCAAACCATGTAGCGTCTGTCAGGGATAGGTGATGATCATCCTGCACCGGACCTAAAAGCAGTTTGCCAACCACTCTGAGGATATACACAGCTGTTATGACAATTGCTGTGGTAGAACAGATCACAAATATTCTGTGGAATACATCTGCATCCTGGAATGCACCGAAGAAGATGGTCATCTCGGCCACGAAACCTGAGAGTCCGGGCAAACCCAGGGAAGCAAAACCGGCAATCATGTAGCATACACCCAGATAAGGCATTATTTTCATCAGTCCTCCCATCTGACGGATGTCGCGTGTGTGGGTCCTTCCGTAAATCATACCTATGAGGGCAAAAAATAGAGCTGTCATAAGACCGTGGCTCAACATCTGCATGATGGCACCTGTCATTGCGGTGGCATTAAGCATCAGAATTGCGAAGAGCACCATACCACAGTGTGATACCGAAGAATATGCATTGATATATTTGAGGTCGGTCTGGACACAAGCGGAGAAAGCTCCGTAGACAATGCTGATACCGGTCAGGATGATAAATATCCATGCCAGTTCATTGGCAGCCTGCGGCAATAGAAAGATTGCAATACGGAAGCATCCATAACCTCCTAATTTCATCAACACTCCGGCATGCAACATCGAAACTGCTGTAGGAGCACTGGCGTGACCATCAGGACTCCATGTGTGGAAGGGGAACATGGCGCCAAGCACTCCGAACCCTACGAAGGTGAAGCAGAAGAGCATATATTGCCAGTTGTGATCGATGGAATTGTTATGCGCAATCTCAAGAATGTTCCAGGTGAGCTGGCCTCCTTCCGGAGCACTGTGCCAGAATATCCCGAGCAACCCGAGCATCAGGAAGGCAGAACCTCCCATAAGCATGAGGGTGAGCTTCATGGCTGAATATTCCTTACGACCTGTGCCCCAAACACCGATCAGAAGATACATCGGAATCAAGGCAACCTCGTAGAACATAAACATAGTGAAAATATCTATGGAGATAAAGAAGCCGAAGACACCGGTGCTAAGCAGGGCATACCACAGGAAGAAATTCTTGGGAAGCGGGTCAATTTTCCAGGAAGCGAATGTGCCGGCAAAAACAATGATCGCAGAAAGAAGGATCATGAGAACAGAGATGCCGTCAACACCCACAGCGAGATGGATATTTAGAGGCTCATACCACATCCAGCTTCCCATGTGCACCATTTCATCCGTGACACCCATTTCACGCAGGCGAAGGAAATCGCAACATAGCCAAATTGCCAGTGCCAGCAATACAGTGGAACATACCACCATCACTGTCCTGATGGCTTTCATACCGCTGTTGCGACAGAAGCCGAGTCCGACCATCATCGCTATCGGTATCACCACAAACCAGATCAATATATTGTCAAACATGATGTTGAGTTAGTTATGTTTCTTTTGTCGATTAATAATTCCCGGGTTGATTATGCGAAGCAGAGCCATGCTATTGCTGCAATCACAACAGCTCCTGTTATATACCAACCCACATAAGATTGCACTTCGCCGCTTTGCATACCGCGGATACGGTAGGAAACATTCTGAGTGACCTTTGCGAACCCATCCATCGTGGCATCGATAACATGACGGTCGAACCATGCGATGCTCTTACAGATGATATTGAAGATTATCTTATGAGTGATAAACATATAGATCTCATCCCAGTAGAATCTTCTGTTGGCTGCCTGCCATAACGCAGGCCATGCATTCTTGAATTTTTCCGGGATTGTGTTTTTTTTCATATACATTATGGCAGCGAGGGCAATACCTACTACAGCCACGAGTAAACTTGTGAATGCCACGGGAGCTTCGATATGGATTTCATAGGGTTTACCGTTCCATGTTACAAATTCCCCGAAGTGGATCCAACCGGCACAAATTGAAACGCCGGCAAGCAGAATAAGAGGCACAGACATTTGCCAGGGAGCGTCGTGGGGCTTATGTTCCTTGTAATGAGGATTCTCCTCTCCCCAGAACACGAGGAAATAAAGCCTGAACATATAGAAAGATGTCAGACCTGCCACCATTGTCATCCATGCACCCCAGAACCAGTGGCGCTGGAACATAGCTGCAAGCATTTCATCTTTTGAGAAGAAACCGGCGAAAGGCCAGATACCTGCTATGGCAAGACAACCGATGAGGAATGTCCAGTGGGTGATAGGCATATATTTTCTCAGACCTCCCATAGCTGTGTATTCGTTTGAATGGACTGCATGTATCAAGGCTCCTGCCCCAAGGAACAAGAGAGCTTTGAACATAGCGTGGGTGAAGAGGTGGAACATTCCCGCCATATATCCGAGCCCTGAGTAATGTACACCTTCGATTGGTTTGTCGTAGGCAACACCAATCGACACCATCATGAAAGCTATCTGCGAGATGGTTGAGAAAGCGAGGATTCTCTTGATGTCAGTCTGTGCACAAGCCACCATCGCGGCATAAAAGGCTGTGATAGCGCCGACGCAACAAATGAATGTGAGGGAGAAATCAACAACGCAATAAAGCGGGAACAATCTTGCCACGAGATATACACCGGCAACAACCATTGTCGCTGCATGGATAAGTGCAGACACCGGTGTCGGACCCTCCATAGCGTCGGGGAGCCATATATGCAACGGCATCATAGCTGATTTACCCATACCTCCTGAGAAGATGAGCACCATTGCCCATGTCAGCACTGAGGCACCCATGTAGGTTGCGCCACCTGTCGTGCCAAGCACTATCTCCGGATTCTGAGTCAATTCCACAAAATTGAAAGTGTCGGTGTAGTAGGAGAGTAGCAGTATACCGATCAAGAAACCCAGGTCAGCAAACCTTGTTACGATAAACGCCTTTTTGGAAGCTGAGACAGCAGAGGGCAACCTATAGAAGAATCCGATCAAAAGATAGGAGGAAACACCCACAAGTTCCCAGAATATATACATCTGAAAAATGTTGGTGGCCACTACAAGACCAAGCATTGAGAATGTGAACAACGAAAGGAATGCGTAATAACGCTGGAATCCCGGTTCGCCCTCCATATAACCCCAGCTATATAGATGCACCATAAATGAAATTGTTGTGATCACCACGAGCATCAATGCAGAAATAGGGTCAAGCAGGAAGCCTATCTTCACAACAAGAGTTTGCGTGAAAGCAAGCCACGTCACATCGAATACTTGATATTGCTGTCTTACACCTTCAAAAATAAATGCAGGGTCGCCGCTGAAAAAATAGGTGCAGGCCACGATATAAGCCAGCACAGCTGTAGTGCCCAGCATGGCGATGCCAATGAATCCTGCCACCTTATGCGACATTTTCATCCCACACAATCCCAAAAGCAGGAATGTGAAAAGAGGAAATGCAAGGATCAGAATAGGAATAATAACCTCCATATCTTAAAATCTCATTTGTTTTACTTCATTGATGTCGGTGTTGCCCACCGCACGATAGATATTGATAATAATGGCGATAGCCACGGCAGTTTCGGCTGCTGCCAGAGCGATTGCAAAGAGGGTGAATACCATTCCCTCCATACTTCCAGGATAGAGATAGCGGTTGAATATCACAAAATTCAAATCGGCGCTATTGAGCATCAGCTCCAGGGAGATCAATATAGCAATCAGGTTTTTTCTTGTCATAAACCCGTAGATGCCACACACGAACATCAGGACGCTGGGCACCAGATACCATAACATGCTTAAATCCATAACTGTCTTAGTCTTTACGTGCGATTGTGACACCGCCAATTATACATGCCAACAGGAGCACACTTATCGCTTCAAAGGGCAATAGATATTGGAATTTTTCTCCGCCTGTGAATGCTACACCTATGTCATGCATTGTTATCATATTGCTTGCCGAGAGACATTCCACAAGAGAATACCCATGAATCAGCGGCATATAGAAAAGTGCAAAAAGAAGTAGCACAAAAGAGGTGGCCGACACCAGGAATCCCCATAATTTTCGATGGCTATTACCCGCTTGGTCTTTTTCGTTCGGCTTATTGGTCAAAAGAATCGCGAAGACAAAGAGCACCATGATGCCGCCTGCATAGACAGCGATCTGCACTGCCCCCAGAAACTGATAGCCCATCTGGAAATAGAAGATAGCTGTGCCTATCAACACAAAAAGGAGATAGGTGGCAGCACGAAGTATCTTTTTTGCTGTCACTGCCATAATGGAAAAGACCAAAAGCAATATCGCCACAGCAAAATAGACAATTATATTACCTACAGAATCCATTTGTCGGTTAGTTTGTAGTTTTTAGTTTGATGTTTTTAGGTTAAAAAATGAGGACGGAGAGTATTATGAAAAATCGTTGTTTGGTCTATTTATTATCTATATTTTCCTCCTTCGGAGGTTCCGGTTTCGTTGATTCCGCTTTGGGTGATTCCGGCTTATCAGCTTCTGGTTTTGGAGTTTCCACCTTCGGTGTGTCCGGTTTTGGAGTTTCCGGTTTTGGTGCCTCGGTTTTAGGGCTTTCGGGACCGGAAGATTCCGGCTTTGAGGCATCTCCACCGGCGGCTGCAGCGGCGGCTTCTCTTTCAGCCTTTATTTTAGCGGCTTTAGCTAAGGCTTCAGCCTTAATTTTTGCGAGTTTCTCCGGATCCATGGCCGGTTTAGGAGCAGTGGCGGGTTCATCCTTTGGCTCGGGACGATAGTTTAACTGTTTCATCAAGGAATTCCTCGTGAATGTGGCCTGCTCGAAATCGTTGGAGAATTCCAGGGCATCCTGGGGGCAAGTTGTGACGCAAAGCATACAGAAAGTGCAGCTCCCAAGGTCATACATATATTTGTCGAGTTTCCTTTTTTTCTTACCGTCAGGCAAATCCACCATCTTGGTAGTTAGTTGGATAGTGCCGTTGGGGCAATTCATCTGGCAAATCCCGCAGCCAATGCATTTATGTCTGCCCTCATTATCGTAGATCAAGGTAAGTTCGGCCCTGAATCGGTCAGCGATCTGCAGGGTTGCCCGATTCTCAGGATATTGTTCCGTGATTTTTGGTGTCACTAATTCTTTTCCCGTCACCATCATACCGTCTACAAGACTCTTAAGACCTTTGGCGGCTTCCGAGAAATATTCCTTTATACTACCCATGGTGTTCGAAATTCGAAATTCTTTATTCGTTGTTCTCTTTTAATAGTTTGCTATTAAACAGTTTAATCAACTCAGTCACTTCTTCACTCTATATTCTAACTATCTTTCGGTCTGGCCTCCCAAAATATCAAGAAGTTCAGTCGTGATAGCTTGCTGGCGCAACTTATTGTATTCCAGTTGCAATTCCTCGAGAAGCTTCTTGGCGTTGTCGTTGGCGCTTTGCATTGCCATCACTCTGGCTGCCTGTTCCGATGAACGGTTTTCTATGGTTATCTCCTGCATTGTGGAGAGTACGAACATCGGTAGAACTTCATTGAAGATACTGTCGGGATCCGGTTCGAAGAGATAGAACTTGTTGTCATCTTTCTTATCCTGTTGCTCCTCATTTTTGATTTCGGGGCTAACAGGGAAAAGGGTTTCAGTCTGGGGAATCTGTTTGCTCATCGAAACAAACCTCATGTATACGGTTTGCACCAAATCAAGCGTACCGTCAGAGAATTTTTCACGAAGACTCTCAGTGAATTCATTAACCTTTTCAGGCAACATTTTTGAGTCGATCCCTTCACCCGGACTTTCCACACTTACGTTTGGCAGATCCAACTTTTTAGCAGCATTTGCTATCTTCTTGCCTACAGGTATCACAGTGATCTCCGCTCCCGGATTCTCGTCGCGTACAGCCCTTATCCGAGTGAGCAGATACTTGAAAATATTAATATTGTAAGCACCACACAAACCGTCGTCGCTGCCGAATACCACTATGGCAGTATGTTTTACATCGCGGCGCGTGATCAGCGGTGAATTGAATTCAAGACCGGTGGCAAGAAGATGAGCCATTATTGAATCCACCTGGCGGCGGAAGGGGAGAAGACGTTTCAACTCCATCTCGTTCTTATGCACTTTGGCCGACGAGATCATCTTCATGGCTCCGGTGATCTTTTCACTTGAAGATACCGATCCGATCCTTATTCTTAACGCTTTGAGCGTAGCCATACTTTTGGTTTACGGTTTATGGGTTAACTAACTTTAGAGTTGCTGAGGGCACTGACAACTTTAAGTGTTGAGTGTTTTATTTATATCTTGAAGCAATTTCAGCAGCAGATTCCTTCAATTTGGTCTCTACGTCATCATTGAGGATACCTTTGCGTAGAGTGTCGAGCACATCAGGGTGCTTGGCTTTCAGCAATTGAATGAACAGACCTTCGAATTCCTTCACCTTGTCAAGAGGTACGTTTTCCAGCAGACCGTTCACACCACAATATATTACGGCGATCTCATTTTCCACGGGCCATGGTTGATATTGTGGCTGAATAAGCAATTGCTGGTTTTTGCGGCCTCGGTCGATCACCTTGGCTGTCACCGGGTCGATGTCTCCACCAAATTTGGTGAATGCTTCCAGTTCACGGAACTGAGCCTGAGCGATCTTAAGAGTACCGGCCACTTTCTTCATTGCCTTGATCTGAGCGTTACCTCCCACACGGGATACAGATATACCTACATTGATAGCAGGACGGATACCCTGGTTGAAAAGGCTGGTCTCAAGGAAGATCTGGCCGTCTGTGATGGAGATAACGTTTGTCGGGATATAAGCAGAAACGTCGCCCGCCTGAGTTTCGATGATAGGAAGGGCAGTAAGGGATCCTCCGCCTTTCACGATCGGCTTAAGCACAGCGGGAAGGTCGTTCATATTCGATGCCACTTCCTGGTTGTCGATAATCTTTGCTGCTCTTTCGAGAAGACGTGAGTGAAGATAGAAGATATCACCCGGATAAGCCTCACGTCCCGAAGGACGCTTCAGGATCAACGAAATTTCACGATAGGCAACTGCCTGTTTCGACAAGTCATCGTAAACAATGAGTGCGTCGCGACCTGTATCGCGGAAATATTCACCGATAGCCACTCCGGCAAACGGGCTGTAATAACGCATGGATGCAGAATCGGAAGCACTCGCGGCCACAACAACAGTGTAAGGCATAGCACCATATTTCTCAAGAGTGTGAACAAGCGAGGCTATGGTGGAACCTTTCTGGCCTATCGCCACGTAGATACAATACACCGGTTTACCGTCAAGATAATTTTGACGTTGGTTGATAATTGTGTCGATCGCGATGGCTGTCTTACCGATCTGACGGTCGCCGATGATAAGCTCACGCTGACCGCGTCCAATCGGAATCATAGCGTCGACAGCCTTGATACCGGTCTGTAGCGGTTGGTTAACCGGCTGACGGAAGATAACTCCGGGAGCCTTTCTTTCCAGAGGCATATTGATGAGCTCACCTTCAATCGGTCCTTTACCGTCGATAGGTTCACCAAGAATATTGATTACCCTTCCGAGCAATCCGTCGCCTACGGGAATTGAAGCGATCTCGCCGGTGCGTTTCACCGACATATTTTCAGTGATGGAATTGACGTTATTGAGCAATACAACGCCCACATTGCTTTCTTCAAGGTTAAGCGCCACTCCCTTCACACCATTTTCAAACTCCACGAGTTC
>JAFLTR010000026.1 GCA_022509205.1 Muribaculaceae bacterium
GTTCATAATTTAAGTATTTTAATTATAAATTCCATTGTTTCCATAACTACTTATCGCTTATTTTATGGCACTATTAACGGGATAGAAATCTACCAAAAACCACAAAGAAAAAGCGGAGCCACTTTTCCACTTACTAATTTCTTGAGGGCTTCGACTCCCTTATATGCTTGGCAAGTGTTCATAAACTCCACTTTGACCCTATATATCGTTGTATGATATATCAAGCCAAAGAGAAGCGTACTTCCACCTTCATTCTGCATATATTGAAATTGTCGAAGTTTCAAGAAAAGAATGAAGCGAAAACGCTATCTCGATATGTCCGTGATTCGGCTTCGCCGGATCACGACACAAAATTAGCAATTTTCATGGGAAGTACGCACAAGATATGATAAATTTTAATCCCCAATTCCTAAAAATCAAGTAAATCATAAGCTTCCATTATTTCTTCTTGCCGAAGTCCTAAATATATATGTAAGACCCCCTAAAAATGTACTCCAGGTAAACATTAAATAAATTAATGCTTCCTTTGTTTTATCCTTTTCAGATTTTAGAACTAATTGATATTTCTTTGTTGCCATATAGTTAATTTTATACGGAAAAGATAATAAAAAAATAATGTACCCCAGTATGATAGGGTACATTATTAGGATACATTTTAATAAAATTGGTTAAAAATTTAACTATTTAATTTGACGATTGTTAATTTATAACACATTGATAAAAAATAGATTAATTAAAACTTTGCTGATAAAATAAGGGTTGTGGTTTATTCCCACTCGATTGTGGCTGGAGGTTTTGAAGAGATGTCATAAACAACGCGATTCACTCCTTTTACCTTATTTATGATCTCATTACTTGTTTTTGCCAGGAAGTCATAGGGGAGATGTACCCAGTCAGCTGTCATACCGTCAGTTGATATAACGGCTCTGAGGGCAACACAATTTTCATAAGTTCTTTCATCTCCCATTACTCCGACACTTTGAACCGGCAACAGAATAGCGCCTGCCTGCCATACCTGGTCGTAGAGGCCGGCTTCCCTTAAATTGGAAATGTAAATGTTATCAGCTTCCTGAAGCACTTTAACTTTTTCCGGTGTTACTTCACCAAGAATCCTGATACCAAGTCCGGGTCCCGGAAAAGGATGCCTACCTAAAAGTTTAGGATCCATATCCATCGCTTTGCCCACTCGTCTCACTTCATCCTTAAAGAGAAGACGTAAGGGTTCCACGACTTTCAGCTGCATATCTTTAGGCAGACCTCCGACATTATGATGGCTTTTTATAGTGGCCGAAGGACCCTTTACAGAGCAACTTTCTATCACATCCGGATAGATTGTGCCTTGTGCCAGCCATTTTGCATCTTTGATTTTTTTGGCTTCCGCATTAAATACCTCAACAAAATCACGTCCGATAATTTTTCTCTTCTGTTCAGGATCGGTCACACCTTTAAGATCCTCATAGAATTTATCTGATGCATCCACTCCGATTACATTCAAACCCATTCCTTTATATGATTCCAGAACATCTGCGAATTCATTTTTGCGGAGCAAACCATTGTTTACAAAGATACATATTAGATGGTCGCCGATTGCTTTATGCAGAAGAAGAGCAGCAACGGAGGAATCAACTCCACCGGAGAGACCAAGGATTACACGATCATCGCCGATTTTGTCTTTTAATTCCCTAACTGTTGTCTCTATGAATGAATCAGGACTCCAGGTGCCCGGGCAGCCACATATCTTCAATACAAAATTAGCCAAAAGATCTGTTCCGGCTACAGAATGATATACTTCAGGATGAAACTGTATTCCCCAAGTGTTTTCGCCTATGATATGATAAGCTGCAGCCCGTACATTTTCAGTAGATCCAATCACTTTATAAGACTCCGGAAGTGAGGTGATTGTGTCGCCATGACTCATCCATACTTGAGTGGGAGAGGGCAGTCCTTTCATAAGGGGATCATCCGGTGATACAACTGTAAGCATAGCACGGCCATATTCTCGGGTAGGTGCACTTTCAACTTCTCCACCCCCTAAAACGGCCAGTAACTGGGCTCCATAGCAAACCCCCAATAGAGGCAACTTCCCCTTTATCGAAGAAAGATCCGGCATCGGAGCGTCTACGTCCCTTACAGAGGCAGGAGAACCCGATAAAATCACTCCTTTTATTGAACTATCAAGCTCCGGAATCTTATTAAAAGGATGAATCTCACAATACACATTCAATTCCCTTACACGTCGGGCTATCAGTTGCGTGTATTGTGAGCCGAAGTCAAGTATTAATATTTTTTCCATTAAATATTTGAGGTTTAATCAGCTCTTGAATAGTTTGGAGCCTCTTTGGTTATAGTGACATCATGTGGGTGATTTTCAATCACTCCGGCTGAAGTAATTCTAACGAATCGAGCGTCATGTAAAGCATTGATATCTTTTGCTCCGCAATAGCCCATTCCTGAACGCAAACCACCCAGCAACTGATAGATAGTTTCTGCCAATGTGCCTTTATAAGGGACACGTGCAACAATACCTTCCGGAACAAATTTGCTGGTGTCGCAAGTGCCGCTCTGGAAATAACGGTCTTTAGAGCCGGCTTCCATAGCTTCAATAGAACCCATCCCACGATAAGCCTTGAATTTTCGGCCGTTATAAATGATAGTTTCTCCCGGTGATTCTTCAGTGCCGGCCAACATGGAGCCCATCATAACGCAATCTGCGCCTGCTGCGATGGCTTTCACAACATCTCCGGAATATCTCAAACCGCCATCGCCTATTACAGGAATACCATGTTTTTGAGCTACCTTTGCACAATTGAAAATTGCAGTAAGCTGGGGAACTCCCACGCCGGCAACAATCCTGGTGGTACATATAGAACCCGGGCCAATTCCCACCTTTATGCCGTCGGCGCCATTGGCTATAAGATAGTCGGCTGCTTCAGATGTGGCTATATTCCCCACAAGCACATCAATAGATGGGAATGAACTTTTTACAGCCCTCAAAGTATTTACCACATTAGCAGAGTGCCCATGAGCTGTATCGATCACAACAGCATCTACCCCGGCATTGACAAGAGCTTCAACCCTTGAAAGAGTATCGGAAGTTACACCTACACCCCCGGCAACCCTCAGTCGTCCCTTTGAATCCTTGCAGGCATGAGGATAATCCTTGATTTTGGTAATGTCTCGATAAGTAATCAATCCTATAAGTTTATTGTCCTTATCCACTACCGGAAGTTTCTCGATTTTGTGTCTTAATAAGATTTCTGAAGCCTCGGATAGATTTGGATTAGTGGTGGTGACAATATTTTCTTTTGTCATGACCTCAGAAATGGGAAGACTCTCATTTGACTGGAAACGAAGGTCACGGTTTGTGACAATACCCACCAGGTGCATGCCATCATCGACTACAGGAATACCTCCGATATGGTTTTCTTGCATCATTCTGAGAGCATCGCCAACATTTTGATTGGGGGATATAGTGACCGGATCGAAAATCATTCCGCTCTCAGCTCTTTTCACTTTTCTTACCTGGAGAGCCTGATTTTCTATAGACATGTTTTTATGAATCACACCTATACCTCCCTGGCGTGCCATAGCTATGGCCATGGAAGCTTCTGTCACGGTGTCCATAGCGGCCGAAACAATCGGTATATTGAGAGTTATATTTCTTGAAAAGCGTGTTTTGACATCCACCATATTGGGGGTGACTTCAGAATAAGCCGGCACAAGCAGCACATCATCAAATGTCATCCCTTCTTCATTTATTTTTTCTGTGATAAAGCTCATGAGTATAAGATTTAATGCTTTTCTTTCTCTTTTCTTTATTTTATTAAGAGTATCTACATTTAGACTTCCTTAAATATTCTTTCTATTAATATTATAAATCAGAATTCTTTAAGATAGTCTGATATAAGGATAGTCTGACTACGATCCGGCCCGACTGAAATCACACCTACCTTAACTCCTGTGATCTCCTCGATTTTCCTGACATAATTCTTGGCATTTTGCGGAAGTTCTTCAAAACTTTTCATTCCTGAGAGATCTTCTTTCCATCCGGGCAGCTCCACATAAATCGGTTTGCAACGCGAGAGCTTGGAGATAGTGGATGGTGGAGAGTCGATCTCCTTTCCGTCAAGTTCGTAGTGAGTGCAAATTTTGACAGTATCCAAACCGGAAAGCACGTCAAACAGCATGAGAGCCCAATTTGATATTCCGGAGAGTTGTGCAGTGTATTTTGCCACCACGCCATCAAACCATCCGATACGGCGCGGCCGACCGGTGACTGTCCCATATTCATGTCCTCGTTCCCTTATTCCCTGAGCAAGATCATCAAACAGCTCGGTCGGGAAAGGACCTTCTCCAACCCTTGTGCAATACGCTTTTGCAACTCCTAAAACTTTATCGATCCAATGTGGGGCAATTCCTGCTCCGACCGGGACACTTGCTGCCGATGGGGTGGAGGAAGTGACATAAGGATATGTACCATGATCAATGCAAAGCATCATACCTTGTGCACCTTCAAAGAGAATTTTCTTCGATTCTTCCTTCAATGCTTTATTGATGAGCGCGGAAGTGTCGATGATTCTGGGACCAAGGATTTCCGCAAGTTCCATAAATCTTTTATAGACTTTTTGAAAATCATAAGGTTGAAGCCCGAGCATCTCCAGTTCCTTGTTTTTGATTACCACAGCGTCGTTAAGTCGTTCCGCGAAATAATCAGGTTCCAGGAGGTCGCCCATTCGCAGACCGGTACGGCTGTATTTGTCACAATAAGCCGGTCCGATCCCTTTCTTGGTTGTCCCAATAAGTTTCTTTCCTTTCCCGGCTTCATACGCACCGTCGAGATCGGAATGCCAGGGCATCACCATTGCGGCCCTATCGGAGATATATAGCTGGAAATCCGTAATGCCTTGGTCGCGAAGTTTCTGTAATTCCATCACTACGGATTCCGGATTCACCACCATGCCATTACCCATTATGTTTATAGTATCGGGATTAAAGATTCCGGAGGGTATGCTTTGAAGGGAGTATTTCTTGCCGTTGAACATAACACTGTGTCCGGCATTATTCCCTCCCTGATACCTCACCACCATATCGGCACGGCAGGCAAAATAGTCGGTGATTTTCCCTTTTCCTTCGTCTCCCCATTGGGAGCCTATCACTACAAGTCGTTGCGACATTATTATTCTATATTATTGCGTTTGTAAATATGATCTATATTTTTGAAATAATAATCGAGTGTGAAACAGTTGTCAAGCTCTTCAGGTGAAAGTGATGACATCACAGTTTCATCCTGTTTCAAAAGCTCCTGATAGGGTTTCCCTTCCTGCATTGCCCTCATAGCTATGGGTTGCACGGTGTCGTAAGCTTTTTCACGAGCAAAACCTTTATCTATCAAGGCATTCATAACCCTTTGGGCAAATATAACTCCGTTGGTTCGATAAATGTTAGCCATCATCTGATCCTCAAAGACCACTATATTTTCAAGGATACCCTTCATGCGGTTGAGCATATAATCAAGAAGGATGGTTGCATCAGGCATTATAATGCGTTCAGTAGCGGAATGGGAAATGTCTCTTTCATGCCATAAAGCCACATTTTCATAAGCTGTGGCCATATAACCCCTCAGAACCCTTGCACAACCACAAATATTTTCACTGCTCACCGGATTTCTCTTATGTGGCATAGCCGAAGATCCTTTCTGTCCTTTCCCGAAAGATTCCTCCACTTCATGCACTTCAGTGCGCTGGAGGTTCCTTACTTCCAAAGCCATCTGCTCGAGGGAAGCTCCTATAAGCGCGAGAGTTGCCATATAATAAGCGTGGCGATCTCGTTGAATAACCTGGGTGCTGATATCGGCAGAAGCAATTCCAAGTTTTTCACAAACAAAATCCTGCACAAAAGGGGGAATATTGGCGAAATTACCAACAGCCCCGCTAATTTTACCTACTTCCACACCTTTGGCCGCCTCGTTAAATCTATGGAGATTCCTCTTCATTTCTGCAAGCCAGAGCACCCATTTCAGACCGAACGAAGTGATATCAGCGTGTATTCCATGAGTCCTACCGATGCATGGCTGATTCTTAAAGCGTTTCGCTTGCTTTTCAAGCATTTTTATATATTCCTCGAGATCTTTCCTAAGAATTTCATCGGCCTGTTTGAAGAGATAACCATTGGCGGTGTCGACAACATCTGTAGATGTCAGACCATAATGAACCCATTTTCTCTCTTCACCAAGTGACTCACTCACAGTGCGGGTGAAGGCCACAATATCATGGCGGGTCTGCTGCTCGATTTCTTTGATGCGATCTATATCAAACCTGGCATTTTTCTTCAGTTTTTCAACATCTTCAGGAGGCACTACGCCAAGTTCCATCCAGGCTTCAGCGGCGAGAATCTCAACTTTGAGATAGGCTTTAAATTTATTTTCTTCAGTCCAAACTTGACGCATTTCATCGCGTCCGTAGCGTTCGATCATGATTATGATAGTTTATGTGGTTAAAGCTAAGTTAACTTCCTTAGCTACATAGCTATTAGTTGTTTTTATTCTGTTTTTTCAAAAAACATTCGAGGGTGTTTTCCATAAGACAAGCGCGAGTCATAGGTCCTACTCCGCCGGGCACCGGTGTGATAACAGAGGCTTTTTTCTCACACTCCTCGAAATTTACGTCTCCGCAAAGTTTCCCATTTCCAGGATCGCGGTTCACTCCTACATCTATGACAGCTGCTCCATCCTTAACCATATCCTCAGTTACAAACTTGGGGCGTCCTATAGCCACTATGAGTATGTCTGCTTCAGATGTAACCTTGGGGAGGTCTTGTGTACGACTATGTGCTATAGTTACCGTGGCATTTCTGTCAAGAAGCATTTTAGCCACCGGAAGACCCACAATATTACTTCTTCCAATCACAACAGCTTTCTTCCCCGCAATCTCAACTCCGGCTTTGTCAAGAAGCTTTATTATACCCTTTGGGGTGCATGGATAAGTGCACGGCATTTTTTGCCATAAGGCTGCAACATTTGCAGGGTGAAAACCGTCGACATCCTTGGATTTGTCAATGGTTTCTATCACTTTTTCTTCGTCTATATGTTTGGGTAGAGGTAGCTGAACCAGTATGCCATCAACTTCTTCATCAGTATTAAGACTTTTAATCAGTTCCAGAAGTTCCCCTTCTGAGATAGTTTCCGGCTTAAGTATAGTTGTGCTTTTGAATCCCACTTCTTCAGCATCTTTCCCTTTACCTTTAACATACGATTGGCTGGCCGGATCTTCCCCAACAAGAATCACAACGAGATGGGGAGGCCTTCCATATTTTGTTTTGACTTCCTCCACCTGAGATCTTACTTTCTCTTTTATCTCTTTAGCCAATTGTGTACCACTTATCACCATGCCTTTATTTTTGAAAATTTAATTGAAAGTATTTACGTTCCAATCCAATGATTTATAAAACTGCTTTACCGATATCTGTGCGATGGAATAAGGCCGGACATTCGATTATTGCAATTTCTTTCCTTACATTAAGATTCGCCTCCGGGAGATCTTCTCCATGAGCAGTTACCATTAGAACACGTCCTCCGGCCACATGAAATTTTCCTTCCTTTTCAGTTGTTCCCATGTGGAAAACTTCACCATTCACTTTTTCAAGGCCTTTGATTTCTGCTCCTTTCTCATAAGAACCGGGATAACCTTTTGATGCCAACACCACACCGATCACGGCATCTCGGCTCCATTCGGGTATAAAATCTTTACCCTCTATAGCAGCATTAAAAAAATCAAATATATCGGATTCCAAACGGGGTAGAACTACTTCCGTTTCAGGATCTCCGAACCTTGCGTTGAATTCAATAACCTTTGGCCCCTCATCCGTAAGAATCAAACCGCCATATAGCACTCCACAAAACGGGCTACCTTCCTCCACCAAAGCTTTGGCTGCGGGTAACATAATCTCATCAAGGGCTTTCTGACGAGCGTCAGGTGAAACAAAAGGCACCGGTGAATATGCTCCCATACCTCCTGTATTTGGCCCTTTGTCTCCGTCAAAAGCCCTTTTATGATCTTGTGCAAGTTCCAAAGGATAGACTTTTTCCCCTGATACAAAACACATAAAAGAGAATTCGAGCCCTTGTAGAAATTCCTCGATAATCACTCTGTCATCGCCAAATTTCTTATCTTGGAGCATATCCTTCAGAGCTTTTTCTGCCTCCTCCAAAGACTGAGCCACCACAACACCTTTCCCGGCAGCAAGTCCGTCGTATTTTATGACCGTCGGGAAATTTCCGGTGGAAACATAATGCAGAGCATCCTCATAATTATCGAAAGCTTCATATTTTGCAGTGGGGATATGGTATTTCTGCATCAATTTCTTGGCAAATTCCTTACTGCTTTCTATTCTTGCAGCATTTTTATTTGGTCCGAAAACTTTCAGACCTGCACTTCTCAATGCATCGGCAAGTCCAACTACAAGAGATGCCTCGGGACCTATTACAGTAAGGTCTATGTCATTCCGTTGCGCAAAATTTACTATTCCCTCAACATCCTCGACCTTGAGGTTAACACACTCAGCTTCCTGTTTAATACCGGCGTTGCCGGGGGCACAATATATTTTACTGACTTTTGGTGACTTCAAAAGAGACTTGACTATGGCATGTTCTCTGCCTCCACTTCCTACCACTAAAACTTTCTTTCCGTTTTCCATGATTCAAACTTCAGTGCCGATTAATGTTTGAAATGACGCATACCGGTGAAAAGCATAGTAATTCCTTTTTCATCGGCTACTTTTATAGATTCTTCATCACGAATACTTCCCCCCGGTTGAACTATAGCCTTAACCCCGTATTTTGAAGCCAGATCTACAGTGTCACCAAAAGGAAGGAACCCGTCTGAAGAGAGTACAAGGCCCTCGGTAATACCTGCTGCTTTAGCCTCATTAAGCGCAATCTCGGCTGATCCAACTCGATTCATCTGGCCTGCTCCAACTCCGGCTGTAGCACCGTCTTTTGCCACAACTATAGCATTGCTCTTCACATGCTTCACGATTTTCCAGGCAAAGTTCAATTCCTTCAGTTCCTTATCTGTGGGCTTACATTTGGTGACACACATTTCCGGAGTGAGTTCCAGACATTCAAGATCGGCATCCTGCACAAGCAAACCGCCGGTGATTCCTACGTATGCCTTGCAATCCCTCTTTTCTTTCTCCATGTTGACTTGCAAAACCCTGAGATTTTTCTTTGCTGCCAGAACTTCCAAAGCCTCTTCATCATAGCTTGGAGCCATAATTATTTCAAGGAAAATAGGCTTCATTTGCAATGCAACCTCTTTTGTCAAAGGCCGGTTGATTGCAACGATACCTCCATAGATGCTCACTTTGTCAGCTTCATAGGCTTTTGTCCAGGCTTCCATGAGGTCTGTGCCAATTCCGGCTCCGCATGGGTTCATGTGTTTGAGAGCTACACAGAAAGGTTCGTCAAATTCCCTGACAATACTTAATGCAGCATTTGCATCCTGAATATTGTTATAGCTCAATTCCTTCCCTTGAATTTGTTTGGAAAAAGCCACGGAATAAGGTTTCTCATTGCTTTCTCTATAAAATTTTGCTTTTTGGTGAGGATTCTCTCCATAACGAAGGGATTGCACTTCATCAAAATTTAAGAACAGTTTTTCCGGTAAACCCGCCGCTCTCCTCATAAACTCTGCAATCTTGGAATCATAGAGAGCCGTGTGGGTGTAAGCTTGAGCAGATAGTCTCAGACGGGTATCATATTGGGTGTTGCCATTCAAAGTTATCTCCTCAATTATTGTGGGATAGTCAGCCGGATTGCAAACCACAGTCACATCCCTGAAATTTTTAGCCGCGCTTCTAAGCATGGAAGGGCCCCCTATATCAATATTCTCTATGGCATCCTCCATAGTGACTCCCGGCTTTGCAATTGTGGCTTCAAAAGGATAGAGGTTGACACAAACCAAATCAATCGGGGTTATTTCATTCTCCGCAAGCTGGGCCATGTGATCGGGACTGTCTCGTCGTGCAAGTAAACCTCCATGAACTTTAGGGTGTAGAGTCTTCACACGTCCCTCGCAAATTTCAGGGAAACCTGTCACGTCTTGAATGTCCATCACCTCGAGCCCGGCTCCTCTGAGAGTCTTGAGAGTGCCACCGGTGGCAATCAAAGTCCACCCGAGATTTTTTAACGCTGATGCAAATTCCACTACACCAGTCTTATCGCTTACACTTATTAAAGCACGCATATTATGTGTTGACGTTTTATGTGTTTACGTTTTCGGTTTAAATTTATGGGATGTTTCAGTTTAGCAAAGTTTTTAAGGATGAGATAAAGAGAACATGTTCACGAGCATGAATCATTGCCTCCAACTCTTCCCGGTCATTTCCATCATAAGGAATAGCAGCCTGCGATATTATTTCCCCTCCATCAAGGGTTTCATCTACATAAT
Source organism: Muribaculaceae bacterium (assembly GCA_022509205.1). Lineage (GTDB taxonomy): Bacteria > Bacteroidota > Bacteroidia > Bacteroidales > Muribaculaceae > Lepagella. Next base: position 10,446 of record JAFLTR010000026.1, read on the forward strand.
GTACAGTTACTCCAAATACCTTTACACCATATTTCAGAGCTTGCCCGATGGCGTCAACACCCGGGAAAGAGGGAAGAAGCGATGGGTGAATATTGATAATCCTTTGTTCATATTCTTTCAATAACACCGGGCCAATTATTCGCATATATCCTGCAAGAGCGATGAATTCCACTTCCTCTTTTTTCAATTCCGAAAGGATTTTCCTTTCATATTCTTCTTTGGAGGAAAAGCTTTTTGGCCTTAACTCCAAAACCGGGATTTCTAATTTTTTCGCACGTTCAGTGACATAAGCTCCGGGATGATCACACACACACAGAGCCACTTCAGCATTTATCCTATTTTTTAGGCAAGCTTGTGCGATAGCTTCAAAATTGCTGCCGTTTCCACTGGCAAAAATTGCGATTCTCTTCTTTTTGCTCATTTCAGAGTGACAATTTTTTCTCCTTCAACAACTTTTCCAATTACAGATGCTCTTTCACCCCATTCAGTCAGGATCTTGATGGCAGTGGCAGCATCATCGGGATGTAAGGCCAGTACCATGCCTATTCCCATATTGAAAATATTGAACATCTCTCGGTGTGGCACTTTACCATATTTTTCAAGGAGAGAGAAGATACCGGGGATTTCCCAACTTCCTTCTCTAATTTCCACCCCGCAATTTTCAGGTAGAATCCTGGGGATGTTTTCATCGAAACCTCCTCCGGTTATATGGGCAATACCATGTACATCAGCATTTTCAATAACTTCAAGTACAGGTTTAACATATATCTTTGTAGGAGTCAGCAAAACCTCTCCAAGTGTTTTGTCACCTGTTCCCTCATATTTTTGATTAAGGTCGAGTTTATTGTCATATATAATCTTTCTGACAAGACTGAATCCGTTGGAATGAACTCCCGAAGAAGCGATTCCGACAAGTACATCTCCCGGCCCCACTTTTGAACAATCTATAAGCTTATCTTTTTCGACAGCACCGACTGTGAAACCGGCAATGTCATAATCGTCTTCTGTATACATTCCCGGCATTTCAGCAGTTTCCCCACCTACAAGCGCACATCCGGCTTGCCTGCAGCCTTCAGCCACACCGGCTACAATAGCCTCCACGACAGCCGGTTTATTCTTACCAACAGCAACATAATCGAGAAATATCAATGGTTCGGCTCCCTGAGCCAGAACATCATTGACACACATAGCTACGGCATCAATACCGATTGTGTCATGTTTACCCACAGCAAACGCTATCTTTAACTTGGTTCCAACTCCGTCAGTGCCGCTTACTAGGACAGGATGTTTATAATTAAGGAGTCCGAGATCGAACATACCTCCGAAACTTCCAATATTCCCCATACATCCTTTACGGGCGGTGGAGGCTACATGCTTCTTAATCCGGCTGACTACTTCATAGCCGGCTTCTAAATTAACACCTGAGGCTTCGTAACTTTTTGCCATTTTTTATTCGGTTTTTGACCCCATGATTAAATAGGGGAGTGTCTTATTGTTGAAAATATGCTACTGCGTTTGCAAACAAATTCTGTTCTTTATTTCCATATATATTTTTCATCAGGCCCCGGTCATATCTTTCAGAATGAGCCATCTTACCCAAGATAAGGCCATCCGGAGAAATTATACCCTCTATAGCCTCATAGGATCCATTGGGGTTAAAAGGAGATTCCATGGTAGCATTGCCATCTTCATTTACATATTGAAAAGCAATCTGTCCGTTTTTACGTAATGTAGCAAGCAATTCTTTATCTGCAACAAACTTTCCTTCTCCATGTGATGCTGCCACAGAATGAAGCTCGCCTTCCTTGAATCCCCTAAGCCAAGGAGAATTCAATGTTCCTACACGCGTTTTCACAATCTGTGATATATGACGATTTATATCATTATGGAAAAGAGTGGGAGAATTGTCATTGAATTCTCCAATTTTCCCAAAGGGGAGAAGTCCTGACTTAACAAGTGCCTGGAACCCATTGCAGATACCCAATATTAGTCCTTTTCTTTCTATGAGACGCTCGATTGCCCCTTTCACTTTCTTATTCATTATGACATTAGCAATGAATTTTCCGCTTCCGTCTGGTTCGTCACCCTCAGAAAACCCTCCCGAAAAAGCCAGAATATCACAATTATCTATATTCCTAACCGTCTCTTCAATCGATTCATCTATCTCTTGGGGACTTTGATTTCGGAACACAGAAATAATAATGTCAGCTCCTTCTTTACGGAACGAGGCCGCCATATCGTAGTCACAGTTAGTCCCCGGAAATACAGGCAGGAACACGGTGGGATTAAATTTGCTTGATTCCGGTTTTAAAATTTGTTGCTTATGCCCTGTAGCATTTTCAACATTTCCTGCTACCTTAGTTTTATCCGGATAAATTTCAGTGAACTTAGACCTATTTGCTTTGAATGCTTCTTCAATAGGAATTGTTTCTCCGTTAATTATCAATTCAGGGGCAGAAATGGTTTCTCCTATAAGATCGAAATTTGGGAGATGAAGATATTCGTTGCTTTCTACAACTATGGAACCATAACCATAGTTGAATAGATCCTCCTCTTTTACAGTTACATTTACCCCTACACGGTTTCCGAAACTCATTTTTGCCAATGCTTCAGCCACCCCTCCAAAAGATGGATAATAAGCAGTAACAATAGTCTTTTCTTTGATAAGCCTGTTGACCATCTTGAAGTTTTCTATCAGTTGCGATGAATCCGGCATCAAAGAGGGGAGCGGATTATGTCTCACCAGATAAAGCAGGTTACCCGATGCTTTCAGATCTGTGCTTATAATTTCTGAAGCTTTAACAGTAGTTACTGCGAAAGATATCAAAGTTGGCGGCACTGAAATATCAGCGAACGTGCCGCTCATAGAGTCTTTACCCCCAATCGACGGAAGTTTGAATTCAAGCTGCATTCTCAAGGCTCCAAGTAAAGCAGCCAAAGGCTTGCCCCATGAGAGAGGCGATCTCATCCTTTCAAAATATTCCTGGAATGAGAAACGAATTTTTGAATAATCCCCACCGGCTGCAACAGCTTTGCCGATTGACTCGACACAAGCATAAGCAGCCCCATGATACGGGCTCCAGGTAGTGATATAAGGATTGAATCCATAAGCCATAAGACTCGCTGTGTCAGTGAAAGCCGGCGCTACAGGAAATTTTTGAACCGACACCTGCACTTCAGACTGCTGTTTTTCTCCTCCGAAAGGCATTAATACAGTGGATTTCCCAATAGATGAGTCAAATCTTTCAATAAGACCCTTCTGAGAAGTCACATTCATGTCTCGAAGGTTTTCAAGGAATTTTTCTTTTAGATTCTTACCCTTTATTTCTCTTTCAAATGGATTAACTGCTTGTACCGGGCCAATTTCAGCCTCAGCAAAATGAGGAGCTCCGGCTGAGTCGATAAAATCTCTTCTAAGATCAGCATACAATTTACCACCATAGAACATCCTCATACGCCCCGTGTCGGTTACATCTGCTACATGAGTAACTTCCAGATTTTCCTGTCGACAATAATCCTCGAATTTTTCTCTATCATCTGGAGACACTACCACCGACATTCTTTCCTGACTCTCACTAATGGCAATTTCAGTCGGATTAAGTCCGGAATATTTCACCGGAACTCTATCAAGATAAATGTCGAGACCATCTGTCAATTCTCCTATCGCTACACTGACTCCCCCTGCACCAAAATCATTTGATTTTTTAATCAGCTTTGTCACTTCCGGGCGACGGAACAGTCTTGCAATCTTCCTTTCCTCAGGTGCGTTACCTTTCTGAACCTCGCTGCCACATTCTTCAAGAGAAGAGGTGGTATGTTCTTTTGAAGAACCCGTGGCACCGCCAATTCCGTCACGTCCGGTGCGTCCACCGAACATCAGCACGACATCACCGGGTGCCGGACTTTCGCGTCTAACATTTTCAGCTTTCACGGCACCTACTACAGCCCCAACTTCGAGTCGCTTGGCAAGATATCCGGGATGATAGATCTCCCGCACATGTGTGGTAGCCAATCCTATCTGATTCCCGTAGGATGAATACCCTTCAGCAGCTTTTACTGAGATGACTCTTTGGGGCAGTTTCCCTTTTAACGTATCAGAAACCGGGGCATAGATATCTCCGGCTCCGGTCACTCTCATTGCTTGATAAACATAGCTTCTTCCACTCAATGGGTCACGGATTGCTCCTCCAAGACATGTGGATGCACCTCCGAAAGGTTCTATCTCTGTAGGATGATTATGAGTCTCGTTTTTGAACTGCAGAAGCCATCTTTCCGGCTTCCCATCCACGTCAATATCCACATAGATGCTGCACGCATTGTTTTCCTCGCTTTGTTCAAGATCTTCAAGATATCCTTCCTTTTTAAGGTAACGGGCTCCGATTGTAGCAAGATCCATGAGACATAAAGGTTTATTTTCACGTCCCAATATTTTCCGTATCTTTCTCCATTCTTCCAGACTTTCTTGAAGATCGGGCGAGATAAAAGAATCATGTATTTTTATATCAGTGAGTCTGGTTGTAAATGTGGTATGCCGGCAATGATCACTCCAATAGGTGTCAAGGATTCTGAGTTCGGTTTCAAAAGGGTCACGGCCTTCCTCCTTGAAATATTCCACCACAGTCATTAAATCATCCCCATTCATGGCCAATCCTTTGGATTTACAGTAATCTACGGCTTCATTGGGTGTGATTTCCCTAAATCCTTCGAGGATCTCGACCGGCTTGGCGTGAGCATAACCGGGAGCCTCCAGCCTTTCCATGTCTTTTTTCCTGGATTCAACGGCATTTATAACATAGGAAGAAATTTTATCAAGATCTTCCGGAGTGATTTCCTTATCAAAAATTAGAAGTTTAGCGCTCCGAATTGCAACTTCAGCATCAGGTTGGATAAGTTTCACGCATTCTTCTGCAGCAGCTGCTCTTTGGTCGAACTGACCCGGTAAAGATTCCACAGCCAGATAGGGTTTACCTTCCAATTCTATGTAGTCGGAAACAACGTCTGTGGCCGGTTCTCCGAAGACTCTATTACAAGTTTTATCCTTTAATTCTAAGTCGAATCCAAAAAGATCGTAGACGTTCAATAGTCTCAAATCTTTTATTTTAAGACCTAAATTTTCATTTAGCTCATTCTGAAGACTTTGAGCCTCTACCCTGAATGGTTCTTTTTTCTCTACAAAGATTCTATATGGTTGCATAATATTACACTATTTGTGCGCTTAGAACTTTTTGAGCTTGAGCTTTACGGAAATTGTCTGTTTTCTCTTTTAAAACAGGATCAGTGACAGCCATAATTTCGATAGCGAGAAGGGCCGCATTTTTAGCACCGTTTACCGCCACTACAGCCACCGGAATGCCGGAGGGCATTTGCACCATTGACAGCAAGGAATCCATCCCTTCGAATGCCTGACCCTTAATAGGCACCCCAATTACAGGGAGAGTTGTGAATGCCGCCACTACACCGGCAAGGTGGGCTGCACCTCCGGCTGCAGCAATAACAGTAGCAAAACCTCTTTCCCTTAATGGTTCAACCCATGCCTCAAGCTCGTGAGGGGTGCGGTGAGCACTCAGCACTTTTACTTCATATTCCACTCCGAATTCTTGTAGAATTTCAATTGCTCCTTTCATTACGCCCCAATCGCTTGTGGAGCCCATTACTATGCCAATCTTCATTTTGATAGGTTTAGAGGAATGCTTTCAAAAAAACAAAAAGACGCCCGATTACTCATGGCGCCTTATTTTAGGTGTGTTTTCCTTTTCATGGTGCAAAGTTACTCAAATTTTCTGAATTCTCAATCCAACTATCCTAATTTAATGTTTTTATTTAAACTGATCGACATTTAGGCTTTATGACCGCCGATTTGTTGGTTCCTGTCTCTTTGGGTTGCACCTTCGGCATAATTAAGTCCCCTAAGTATTACATTCTTTCCATATTTTTTGCGAAGATTAAGCATCGCCTCTTGTCGTTTCCTTTCTTTCAACAAAGAACTTTCTCGAGCCTCATATTGTTTTTTTATTTCTTCAATATCAGAAAAAAGATCCGGCTGCCAGATGTATTTTTGTTTGGTTAATTGTTTTTCATCTTTTAGATGATTAAATGATATGGTAAGTCTTCGGATAAGAAGGGCCGGATTTACAATTCTGTCGTATAGCTCTGCAACTTTCTCAATTAGTATTTCCGAAGAAGAAGTAGGTGAAGATATATTTATCGTGCCATGGGCATGAACCGGAACACTCCTGCCATAGAAATCTCTTTTTATCTTACCCTGATACTTTGATCGGATATTTATGTTTGTCAAGGATTCGACATCATAGCCAATAGTCAAAACCAACTGATCTGTCACCAGTTGCTGATCTATTAAATCAAAAGATGCAGAGTCGGCCATCTCTAATACCACAGTTCTCGCTTTGTCAGCTGTGTAAGGTTCTTGAAGCACCTGTCCACAACTCATTGACTTTGTATCGGGACGATATGCCTTAACTTCTTTCATAGTTACAGGTTCCCATCCCCAGGCATGATCTATCAGCAATTCCGCGTTCACTCCGAAAAGTTTGTATAATAGATTTTCATTCCTAACCGACTGAAGTGCGATATCACCCATAGTAAAAATGTTATTTTGGGCCAGAATCTTGGCATAGCCTATTCCGACACGCCAGAAATCTGTCAAAGGTTGATGATCCCAAAGTAGCTTCCTGTAGGTCATTTCATCTAATTCCGCTATCCTTACCCCATCTTTGTCAGGCGACATCTTTTTCGCCACAATATCCATTGCTACTTTGCTGAGATATAGATTTGTGCCTATTCCTACTGTTGCTGTTATCCCGGTTTCTTTCAATACCCGGCGAATAATTGTTATGGCCAGTTTATGGGGCGGCATTTTATAAATAGAGAGATATGAAGATATATCTATGAAAACCTCATCTATGGAATATACATGGATATCTTCCGGGGATACAAAATGTTGATATATATCAAAAATCCTGGAACTATAGTCAATGTAAAGCTGCATTTGAGGAGTGGCAACAATATAATCTACCGCATACTCGGGATGTTTTTTCAAGATTTTAGCAGAAAAAGATTTTCCTTCTCTTCCTCTTTTATTATTTACCTCCCTTACTTTCTGAATCACCTCAAAAAGGCGAGGTCTTCCCCCTGTTCCGTATGCTTTCAAAGCCGGAGATACAGCGAGACAAATAGTTTTTTCAGTCCTTGTAGAGTCTGCCACTACTAGGCATGTGTCAAGGGGATCGAGTCCTCTCTCGATACATTCCACCGAAGCGTAAAAACTCTTCAGATCAATCGCTATATAAGTTTTTTTCTCCTCTAAATTCTTCAATTTATGTATTCCTCAATTTTAGAATTTATTTATGGATCCTACCTGAAAATGAACAAAAGTTTAAGACCTGTTATATGCAAATTTATATAAAAAACTTCTTTTCAACGATTTTTTTATAAATTTGCAAATGGAGTTACTTGAACTTAGTTACAATTATTAGCAATGTGAACGGATTCGGGGGAAATGTTCCATCAACTCCAATTTATGTAAAAAGTCAATTCAAAAAGGACTTCAAAATGAAAAATTCTTAATTTAACTGAAATCTAATAGTTATGAAAAAGATAGACCTTCTTAAATTAAGAAAGGCAGCCGGCCTAAGTCAGCGCGAGTTGGCCGATCGTCTTATGGTGCAACCAAGCTTTCTATCTGCTATAGAAAATGGCAGAAGCCGATTCCCGGATGAAAAGATTGATAAACTGAAAGAAATTGTTGCCTTAGATGACCTGGAAGATTTTTTGATAGAAGAAAACGCTGATGTTCATCTTGTTCCTCCTCACAGCCACGCAATGGATGAAACAGATTCTCTCACTCAAATGCTGAGACATATCCATAACATGGCCCATAAATCAGACGGGATGGAAAGAGAACGGGAAAACGAACTGTTAAACAGAATCGATTATCTTTCAAAACGTAATGACCGGCTGAATGAGCGTCTTGATGCGTTGAGAGAGTCTTTGGATAGCCTGAGAGAAGAAAATTTCAAACTTAAAGAACTCTTACTAAGAAACAATATCAACTTTTAGATCCTTTAGTTATTATTTAGTAATGGGGATTCAATTTCTACGACATAATGCCCATCGTCATATTTTATGACAGAAGAAGATAAGCCCCATTCATTTAATTGATGAGATAAAGACGTGGCAGAGGGTAGAAGATCGCTCTCTGCCTTTCTGTCTTTATGGATATTGTTGATAAAATTCTCATCAGACGGAAATGCTATGATAATTCTTCCTCCCGCCTTAAGATTGGAAGATACCAATTTTTTTAAAGTCTGTTCGGGAAAATGAAGATGAGGATAAACACAATAAAGCATAATAAGATCATATTTTCCCTCTATTTCTTCATTTTCGAAATCTTTCTTAATGAATGAAACATTCTTTAGATGACTATATTTTTCTATTGCGCGCCTTAACATACCCTCCGAAATATCCAGCGCCACAACATTTCCTTTATCACTGACCATTGTTGAGAGATAAGGAATTAGAACTCCCGTTCCTGTCCCTAAATCTAAGACTGACATCCCCTCCTGAATTCCAATCAAAGACAGTATTCCTCTTATTTTTTCCGGTGTAGATAATATTTCATCATTATCCCAGGTGACTGCTAATTTGTCAAAAAATTGTACCTCTTCCGTGGTCATAAAAATAATTTAGTAATTATAATGCAAATTTACTTAATTGTTACTAAATATTAAAATTTATTATATACCTTTGCGGTACAAAACCATAATTTTTAATTGCTGTGAAAAAAAATATTATTTCCTTTCTGTCTATTGGCTTGACACTACCTGTTTTAGCCGGTAATGCGGAGATGCCGCGGGATACGGTTCAATTAAATGAAGTGTTAGTTTCAGCACCGCTGAAATCAACTCCTGAACTACTTCCATTAGATGTGACACAGGTCACACAAGATGAGATTGAAAGATCCGGGGAAACCTCTTTGCTTCCTGTGCTTGTATCCAAGGTCCCGGGGTTATTTGTCACAGAAAGGGGGTTTGCAGGTTACGGAGTTTCAGGAGGTTCTGCAGGAACAGTCAATATACGAGGCGTAGGCCAAGGGAATAAAGTGCTTTTTATGATTGACGGTCAGCCACAATGGGCAGGAGTTTTCGGTCATTCGCTTGCTGATACGTATGTCGCCAATGGGGTAGAAAGGGTAGAGGTTGTCAAAGGTCCGTCATCTTTACTCTATGGATCGAATGCTATGGGAGGAAGTATAAATCTGATAACTAACAGGCAAAGAGAAGATGGACTTACAGTGAGAGCAAGGGCTCTTTTTGGTTCTTTTACAACACAAAATTTTGCTCTTTCTTCAGGATATAAGAAAGGTAATTTTTCCGCTTCACTTTCCGGACAACTCGACAGGAGCAACGGCTATAGGGAGGGTAGTGCTTTCTGGCTTGCCAATGAATTTTTACAACTTAACTATGGTCCCACATCAAACTGGGCTATGGGGGGAACGCTTGATATGACTCAAAGTCATGCGGACAACCCGGGAACTATTCAAGATCCGCTTGAAAACATGTGGACAAAGATTTTTCGGGGAACAGGTTCAGTTTATGTGAAAAATTCTTATAATCGTTTTCATGGAGGTGTTCAGGCTTATATAAACTGGGGCAGACATAAGGTTGACGATGGAAACGCTCCTGGCACCACACCAAAAGACTATCTTTTTAATAGTACTGACTATAATATGGGCTTTACGCTATATGAAAATATGAATCTGTGGCAAGACAATACTTTATCTGCCGGTATTGACTTTCAGCACTGGGGTGGTCATGTTTGGAACACTGACAAAGCTGTGCCTTCCATGATCTCTTCCGATTCACGCCATCATGTAAATGAGATAGCCGGATATCTGATGATGCAGCAAGGATTTTTCAACGATATCCTTAATTTGAATGCCGGTGTAAGACTTCAACACGGCTCAACTTATGGTAATGAATGGGTGCCACAGGCCGGTTTGATTCTCCGTCCGGGACATGCGGCTGAAATAAAGGCATCTTTTAGTAAGGGATTCAGGTCTCCCAATATCCGGGAACTATATCTTTATCCCCCCGCAAATCCTGACTTGAAGCCTGAATATATGCTAAACTATGAAGTAAGTTATAATCAGTATTTCCTGAATGGAGATCTGATGGTTGGAGCAGCCATCTACTTTATTGATGGAAAGAATATGATTCAAACTACAATGATTGGTGGACGTCCGCGTAATGTAAATACAGGTTGTTTCATTAACAAGGGTTTCGAACTTGAAGCTGCTTATAGAATACTGACAAACCTTATGTTGAGCGCCAATTATAGTTATCTTCACACTAATGCAAAGACGTTATATTCTCCGAAAAATAAACTCAGCACCGAGTTGACCTATTCACCAGGCGACTTCAGTTTCACCCTTGACGAAACGAGCATCTGGAGTATGTATAACGGTGGACCAAACGACATGAGGGAAAGCTATACACTTCTAAACTTAAGGGTTGCATATACTCTTACAGCAAAGGTGCCAGTGACTTTATCTGTTAAAGTTGACAACATCACCAATAAACATTATGAGATAATTTACGGGTGTCCTATGCCCGGCACTACCATAATGGGTGGAGTTGAGTTCAAATTTTAAGATGTGATTAAAACAATAAATCTGAGTAGATTTTGAGATTTTTTTAATAAACTATGTAGTCTGAAAAATAATGGAATTAACTACGAGTTCCTTGAATAAGCAATACGTTGGTTACATGCGGGGAAGCCTTTCAGTACTTTATTTCCTCCAGTTTGCCGTTTGGGGATGTTATCTCACAAGCCTCGGTCAATTTCTTGGGGCAGGCGGTTTAGGAACTAAGATTGCATGGTTTTACGCTGCTATAGGGCTGGTGTCTCTGGTGACACCGGCCCTAATGGGTTATCTTGCAGACAAATTTGTGAGCCCAGCAAGATTACTGAGTCTCTGCCATATAACAGCAGGCATAATTATGCTTGCTGCTTGGATCTATGCTCAAAATAATCCTCAATTAAATTTCAATATTTTTTATCCTCTATATTTATTGTTCCTGGCATTCTATATGCCTACTATGGCGCTTGCCAACACCACAACATTCGGAATCATAAAATATGCCGGCTACCTCCCGATGGATAAATTCCCGGCAATAAGAGTATGGGGAACAGTCGGTTTTATTTGTGCAATGTGGATGGTGAACAGTACTTATTGGATTGACGGTCATCTGGGATGGACCTTGTCTGATTCTAATCCCTATGCAATTCACAGATTTCAATATAATTCTATGCAACTCTTTTGTACGGGTTGCATTGGAATCTTGACTGGATTGTTCGCTCTTTCATTGCCTACTTTGGAAGTAAATGAAAGTAAGGATAAGAAATCTAACAATGGATTCCAAATTTTTAATTTCAAAATCCTCAAAGAGTTCTTTTGTAATAATGTTGATAAGGCGAAAGGTGTTCGATCTTTAAGTTCCATTGGAGTTTTCCTGATATTCATAGCATTTATTGGAGTATGCATGCAGATTTCTAATGGCTTTGCCACTCCGTTTATTTCACATTTTATGGGGCTTCCGGAATATAGTGACAGCTTTGCAGCCGGCAATGCAACTATGCTTTTCTCGCTTTCACAAATTTCAGAAGCATTAATAGTTCTGATAGTAGGTAAGTCCTTAAAAAAATGGGGCATAGGCATAGTTTTGGCTATAGGAATCCTTGCGTGGAGTCTTCGTTTCTTCTTTTTCGGTATCGGAAATCCGGACTCCGGTCTCATTTTCCTGATTCTTTCTATGATTGTATATGGTATTGCGTTCAATTTTATAACTATAGCGGGTCATCTGCACATGGAGGATGTTTCCCCTTCGAGTGCCAAAGGTTTGGGACAGGGAGTCATGATGCTAATGAGCAATGGAATAGGAGCAACGATTGGAGTTGTTGCAGCAGGGAGTGTTATCAACCACTGGTGCCAATGGGAAATGGTGACTTCCAATTCAGGATCGACTATGAGATTATTTATGGGGGATTGGAATGTTCCTTGGATAATTTTTGCCTCCTTCGCGTTCCTCCTTTTTCTATCTTGGAGCCTTTATCTTTGCTTCAAAAAACAGAGGCCTAAACCATCAGAGAATATCACAGATTAAGCAATGATCTGAATAGACCGTACATTTGTTCTTGACATAGAACTTATTGACTCTGCGATAACATAACCTATAATCACTTTCTGCATTATGGAATGATTTAGGGATGTTTATTTAACAAATTATAGCCTGAAAAAGAAAAGAGGGAAGGAGAAATTTGTAATTTTTTTTTAATTTTGTGTGCTGATCCCCTTTACAATTCTTTAGGTTATGTTAAAGTTGATGTTATTGGCAGGAGTGGGAGGATTTTTCGGCACGTGTTGCCGTTTCTTGACCAATCGGCTATATCTGACATATTTTCAAACAAGCCTTCCCTTGGCTACGTTCACAGTGAATATGCTTGGTTGTCTCATCCTTGGCCTTGTTTTAGGATTGATGAATAAAGCAGGAGTGATGTCACCCAAAATCAACGCATTCTTGATTGTAGGATTTTGTGGAGGGTTTACCACTTTCTCTACGTTCTCTTATGAAACATTCTCAATGGGCATGAATGGTGAGACGCTGGTTTCTTTGTTATATGTGGTAGGAAGCATTTTCATAGGTTTATTGGCGGTCTGGCTTGGATTCATTATCACTCGTTAAAAAAATGACTTCTTATATTAAAACTCCAATATATATCCTAATCCTTTTATCTTTATTGTTCGGGGGTTGCAAAAGCCACAAGAAACATAGTAAAGAACAGCTTGTTTTGGTTGAAGATGTGATTGAAGTCAACCCGAGAAAGAAGAAAGAAAAAAAGAAAGGCCAGGAAACTACCGGAGAATTAATAGCCCGAGAATCAATCTCCTGGATTGGGACGCCCTATGGCTACGGGCGTTCGGAAAAAGGAGTGGCTACTGACTGCTCAGGTATGGTGCTTATAATCTACAGAGATATTGCCGACATCAAGCTACCAAGAAATTCAGCGGAACAAGCCAAATTCTGCCATAACCTTAAAGAAAGTGACATAGAAGCCGGTGACCTCGTATTCTTCGCAACCGGGAAAGATAAAAATAAAGTGTCGCATGTGGGAATAATGATCGACAAAAACAGGTTTGTACATGCCTCCGGTTCGAAAGGGGTGATGATGTCAGAGATGACGACACCTTACTATCGCAGAACATTTCTAAGATTCGGTCGGGTTCCCGGTATAAAAAAATAGACTGCGGTTCCAAATCTTAATAATAGCCTGGAACCGCAGAATAAACATAAATGGTTTCAGATAGAAAGCAAGTCTTATGCTTTCATGATAATCAATGCTTTATTCAGCAATCACTTTATTAAGTTTATCTTCAAGAACTTGAAGGGAAACCAACCCTACGGAACGTTCCTTCACTTCTCCGTTTTTATAGAATAATACAGTAGGAATGCTGCGAACTCTCTGTTCGCTTGCTATCTCATCATTCTCATCGATGTTGAGTTTACCTATTGTGATATCCGGATATTTTTCAGCAAGTTCTTCCACGATAGGGCCAAGCATCTTGCAAGGGCCACACCATGTTGCCCAGAAATCAATCACTGTGATTTTGCCCGATTCAATTGCTTCGCGGGCAGTCTGATCTGTAAATTGAAGTGCCATATTCTATATATTTTTATATGTGTAAATTTATTTTATAATCCGAAAATTAACAGGCATTTTCACCAGTTAAATTATCTCTTCATATATTAAACGCTTAAGACCTCAAATTTGATTCCCCAATTTTCAAAAATTTCAATAAGTTCTTTTGTGATAGGGAATTTTTTTCGAGAATGAATATTTATAACCTGATTTTTCTCTTTATCGAATATCTTCATATAAAGATCTCCCGGACGGCTTGTAGGCTCCATCTCCATCAAGGTTTTGAAGAATTCAGGATGGGTGAAATTCCTGTCAAGATAAATTCTCACGGCATTTGCAGTTCGAGGAGCCACATCTTGCAAGTATTCCAGGTCTTCAACCCGAATATCAAGTTGTCCGGGCCGATAGGTGCTCGCATTTACTCTTACCCTTACCCTTATGAAATCATTTACCTGAACCCTCGATTTAAATCTTTCCACATCTCGTCCGAATATACGGAAAGTCTGACTTCCCGAGAAATCCTCAATCTTGAAACTGAACCATGGATTCCCTTTTTGTGAAACTCCCATATCGGTAGAAGTGACAATACCTCCCAATGTATAAGTGTTGCCAGCCTCCTTAATTTCTTCGAAATCACTACAAGAGCAACTGCACCCATAATTAACTTCCATATAATATGGATCCAGAGGGTGGGCTGAAAGATACACGGTCACCAGCTTCTTTTCTTCTTCAAGAAGTTTGAGCCTTGTCCAAGGCACTATTTTCGGGAATTCCGGTTTTGGAGTATCAATCGGTTCCAGATCACCGAACAAACTTAAATTCAAAGAATTTTTATCGTTCTGCATAGTTTGTCCGAACTTCACAAGCAAGTCAGTGAAAGTGGAATCAAAGACAGGTTCTACAAAAGCCTCTCGAGGATAACCCATTGTGTCAAAAGCGCCGGCAAGAGCTAAATTTTCTATTGCTCCTCGGTTGCAATTAGTAAGATTAACTCTTTCCACAAAGTCATAGATATCGGAAAATGGACCATTTGCTCGTTCCTTAATAATGGCATTAACCGCATTGGCACCAACGCTTTTCACGGCACTTAGTCCAAATCGTATCTCACCTTTTTTATTTACCGTGAACTTCTCACCCGATTCATTAATATCCGGCCCTTTTACATTTATGCCCATCCGGATACATTCATCCATTATTTTTTTCAATTTATCGGCCGATCCCATATTCCGGCTGAGCACACCTGCCATATATTCGGCAGGGTAGTGGGCTTTGAGATATGCCGTCTGATAAGCCACCCAGGTGTAGCAAGTGGCGTGGCTTTTATTGAAGGCGTATGATGCAAATTTCTCCCAGTCAGACCAAATTTTTTCAAGCACTTCTGCCTCATATCCGTTATTCTGACCTTCACGCATGAATTTCTCTTTGAGTTGCTGCATCTTGTCGATCTGTTTCTTACCCATAGCCTTTCGTAGCATATCGCTTTCACCACGGGTAAAATTTGCAAGAAGTCTCGACAAAAGCATCACTTGCTCCTGATAAACCGTGATACCGTAGGTCTCATGAAGATATTTCTCCATCACCGGAATATCATAGGTTATGGGTTCCTCTCCATGTTTACGCCTTACAAAGGAAGGAATATAATCCATTGGCCCGGGACGATACAACGCATTCATCGCTATGAGGTCTTCAAACTTCGAAGGTTTAAGTTCTCTAAGGGAAGTCTGCATCCCCACCGATTCAAATTGGAAAGTAGAGGTGGTTCTTCCTTCGCAGTATAATTTGAAGGTTTCAGGATCATCAAGAGGAATATTCTCAATATCAAGATCTATACCATGAGTGAGTTTAATATTTGCCAGAGCTTCCTTTATAATCGATAGGGTTTTGAGACCCAGAAAATCCATCTTAATTAGGCCCGTCTCCTCAATAACACTCCCTTCATATTGGGTGGATATCACTTTTGAACCATCGGCATCCGACACCATAGAAATCGGCACCCAGTCAGTGATATCATCCCTCCCTATAATTACTCCACAAGCATGAATTCCCGTGCCC
Source organism: Muribaculaceae bacterium (assembly GCA_022509205.1). Taxonomy (GTDB): domain Bacteria; phylum Bacteroidota; class Bacteroidia; order Bacteroidales; family Muribaculaceae; genus Lepagella. Next base: position 26,214 of record JAFLTR010000026.1, read on the forward strand.
CTGACGTTACCTTCCAACTGAGCCGCATATTTCATCACTTCTCTTACCACCGGATTCTCATTTCGGGTTTCTTTCTCAAATTCCTTGCAATAAGCAAGACAGTTCTTAAAATTAATCTTAGGGGTTTTACCATCTACATCGGGCAAGCGGTCGGGCACCAGCCGTGAGAGTCTGTTGGACTCATCGAGAGGAAGATCCAGGACTTTTGCCACATCCTTAATAGCCATCTTTGTGGCCATCGTTTGATATGTGATGATGTGGGCAACTTTCTCCTCCCCATATTTCTTTGTCACATAATCCAAAACGGCATATCTGCCATCGTCGTCGAAGTCTACGTCTATATCTGGCAAAGAGATACGGTCTGGATTAAGGAAACGTTCAAACAGAAGGTCATATTTGATAGGGTCAATCTGCGTGATACCAAGACAGTAGGCAGCCGCTGAACCGGCTGCAGATCCTCTACCCGGACCGACGCTAACGCCCAATTCTTTTCTGGCTACATTAATAAAATCTTGAACTATGAGAAAATAACCGGGGAACCCCATGGTCTTCATTATGTGAAGTTCAAATCTTATTCTCTCCTCAACATCTATAGGCAAAGGATCCCCATATAAGCGTTTTGCCCCTTCCCACGTCAATTTTGCAAGATAGTCGGCCTCAAGTTTTATGCGATACAATCTTTCGTAGCCTCCAAGTGTCTTGATCTTTTTTTCAGCCTCTTCTTGCGATAGGATGATATTTCCGTTTTCATCGCGCGTAAATTCATTAAAAAGATCCTCTTCAGTGAATTTTTCTCGGTAGAGAGCTTCGGTACCGAAATCTTCCGGAATATCGAATTCAGGCATTATCGGTCCATGGTCGATAGAATAGAACTCCACTTTGTCAAGAATCTCCTGAGTGTTTTCAATAGCTTCCGGGATATCGGAAAATACATCTTCCATCTCCTTGGGAGATTTCAGCCATTCCTGCTTTGTGTAGTGCATCCTTTGTTCATTAAACTTCTTTTGGGTCGAAACACAAATCAGACGATCGTGGGCTTCGGCATCATCCTCATAAGTGAAATGAACATCATTGGTGGCCACAACTTTAATTCCGTGTTTCTTAGCAAATTCCAAAAGCACGGCATTCACTTTCTGTTGCTCCGGATAAACATCACGATTTGAATTTTCCTTAAAAGTTTCATGTCGCTGCAGTTCCAGATAGTAGTCATCTCCGAAAATCTTTTTAAACCATAAAACCAGTTGTTCCGCCCCTTCAATATCACCCTGCATGATCAATTGAGGCACTTCTCCACCCAAACATGCAGAACATATTATTAGTCCTTCATGATATTTTTCAAGTTCATACCTGTCTGTACGGGGATGATAATAGACACCATCGGTCCAGGCTTTGCTTACAAGTTTTATAAGATTATGGTAACCTTTCTTGTTTTTGGCCAACACAATTAGATGGAAACCGTTGTCCTTTTTATCCTTACGGTCGGTCAATCTATCTTTTGCCACATACATCTCGCATCCAAGAATAGGCTTGAATTTTTCACTATCAGGCAATTTCCCGTTCTTTTTCTTTACATAATTGTAAAATTCTTTTATTCCGAACATATTGCCATGATCGGTCAATGCAAGGCCTCTCATACCGTCAGCTATAGCTTTATCTACTAATTCTGGTATAGAAGCCTTTCCATCAAGGAGACTGTATTGTGAATGTACGTGTAAATGCGTGAAGTTCATCTGAATATTTTATGCTATAGAATTCTGTAGCTTTATAGCCTTATTAAAATTTAGGGTTTCTCTGGTGTGTTAATTTTATTCATAAGGTGATTTACTGCCCCTTCGAGCTGAGCATCTATACCTGCATCCACGTCTCCCGGCAGATTATAAATGACAATATCCGGAGTCAGCTGGGAGTTTTCAAGTATTGTTCCGTCGTTTGCTCTGTTGGTTACTTGAGGAATACCGAAAATAAGAGAGGGATCAATCTGTGTTTCCCACCATACAGCAGTCATAGTGCCGGGCACAGGAGCTCCCACAACTTCACCTATTCCAAGGGTCTGATATACAAAAGGCGAACCGTGGGCATCACTATAGTTAGATTCATTTACAAGCATTACGCTCGGTTTGGTCCATTGAGAAAAAGGTTCTATCCCGATTTCCTCACCGCGTGGAGAGAAAGTGACATATTTATGGCCGCTTAGCAATAAGGCAAGATCGTTATGGAGCCAGCCTCCACCATTAAACCGTGTGTCAACCACGACGGCATCATGATTACGATATTTCCCTAATAATCTTTCATAGACTGTCTGGAAGCTCTCAGTATCCATCCCTTTCACATGCACATATCCTACACGTCCGCCGGATAGGGAGTCTGCAAGCTGTTCATTACGTTCTACCCATCTCTGATAAGCCATCTCTGTTTGAGCTCCACCTGATAAAGGTTTGACAGTTATGAATTTTGATACTCCATTTCCTTGTGAAATCTCAAGTCGAACTTTTTTCCCGGCTTTACCTTCCAAAAGGGTAAAATAATCATGCCCGGGTTCAATTTCTGTCCCATCTATCGACATTATAATATCTCCCGGCTTTAAATCAGCACTCTTGTTGGCAAGAGGACCTCTGGGAAAAATCTCAACTATTTTCAGTCCCTTACCTGTATAATTATCATCAAAGAACGCACCAAGCGAAGCGGTGGAAAGTTCGGCTCCTTTCCCATAGAATCTACCCCCTGTGTGGGAGGCGTTCAATTCCCCAAGGGTTTCGCTCAATAGCGTGGCGAAATCTCGGTTATTTGAAATATATGGCAGGAATTCGCGGTAGTGACCCGTGTAATAATCCCAGTCTACTCCATGAAGATTTTTATCGTAGAATTTGTCTTTCACCTGTTTGGCCATGTGATCGAATATATATTGACGCTCAAGTGAAGGATGACGGTCATAGGGGGCTTCAAATTCCACTGTTTCCACTTCTCCGTCAGGCAGACTTAATTTCTTTACTCCAGAATAAGAGAAAATGAAAATATTTTCGCCCTCTTTATCGGGAACAATAGAACCATAAAGATCTTCAGCCAGAATCTTCGTGTCTCCCTTTTTTAAGTCAGTCACAAAGAGGTTATAATCTCCGTTAGGACTCTCGGCAAAATAATAAAGTTTGTCACCTTTTGGTGTGAGATAGTAGTCTATTATGTTGGCAGAGGTTCCTGTAAGTCTCTTTGTGCGATACCGTCGGTTATTCAAATCAAGATTGGTAGAAGCTTTATGTATTTCTTTCGTTGTTCTATCTTTCTTTTTACCCTTACCGATTTTATCATTCTCTTCCTTTTCTGAATTATCTTTTTTGCTCTTTTCAAATATGTCAGCTTCTTCTTCAGAGAAATTAAACTGATCCCAGGCGTCTCCATCAAGCACCATCAATATGATATCATCCTGATTGCCCCATGATCCGGTCGCCTTCATGCCATATTTACCTGTGGAATAGAGCACGGCTTTCCCATCCAAAGCCCATTTGGGATTATAATCGTTGTAGCCACTTTCTGTCAAGTCAATTACTTCGCTCCCGTCGGCTTTCACCAAGGCCACATCCATATTATTCCAACCCAAAGGACCCATATATGATGTCACAAGCCATTCGCTGTCAGGACTCCAATTATAAGCGATATCACCATCTGAATAAGAATAATTATATTTCCCCTCCAGTGCCGTCACAACTTGTTTTGTTGTCATGTCGATCACTTTTATGGAACCTCTGTTTTCAAGAAATGCCACTTTTTCACCATTAGGAGAGAAAAGAGGGAACATGGCTGACGTTTCACATTTATACAAAGGAGTTATCTCTAAATCGGTAGCATAAGCAAATTCCTTTTCCTCATCATTTTTAATTTTAGCCGTGAAGAGCTGCCAGATACCGTCTACATCACTGTCATAAACCAATGTGCGACCATCACTGGAAAAGGATACACTTCTCTCTTGTGCCGGCGTGTTAGTGATACGTTTGGTAGTTTTATACTTGGAATTGGTAACGTAGACGTCACCTCGAATGATAAGGGCTACTTCATTCCCATTCGGGGAAACAGCAATATTTGAAACCCCTCTGTTAACATAATTTTTCACTAAATCCCCGTCGTATAGGTCCGCGTTTATCTCTATATCGACTTTTTGGGGTTGACCACCCGGGATGAGGGTGTAGATATCCCCGTCCCAAGCAAAAGCAAGCCGTCCGCTGCGTGATGCTGAAAGAGACCTTACAGGATGTTTTTTAAATACAGTGAGTTGTTTCTCGGCTTTATCTCCTATTTTAGTCTCGAAAACATTCATTGTGCCATCCTTTTCTGAAAGATAATAGAAGTTCTCGCCTTTTCCCCATACCGGAGACTGGTCTGAACCATCGAAGTGTGTCAACTGGCTGAATTTACCGTCCTGATATATCCAGATGTCGGATGTCCCTGCTGAACGCTCATGCTTTCTAAGCGGATCTTCAAAACTTTTTCGATCCTGATAAAGCATATCACCTTCTTGGTTTACACTTACGGAATAAACCGGTAGAGAAAGGAAAAGAGAGGGTCGTGACCCTGGTTTATTCACATTGACCGAATAAAGTTGGGTGAAAAATGGGGCACGAGAACTGTTAGGTCCCGGCAAAAGAGAGGCATTGAAAAGCAAAGTCGAATCATTTAGAAAGGCAAGGGGAGTCTCATTTCCGCTATGACTTGTCAATCTTGTAGGTATTCCTCCGTCAGCTCCGGTTATATAAATATCATCAGAACCCTCACGATTACTCAGAAAAACAATTCTTTTACCATCCGGAGACCAGACAGGATTAGAATCGTATGCCTGATTTGAAGTCAATTGAAATGCTTGTCCACCGGTTGTGCCGACAATGAAAATTTCTCCTTTATATGAAAAGGCTATTTTTTCTCCATCTGGGGAAATTGATGGATTCATAAGCCAACGCGGTGTCTCGGAAAATGCAGACAATGAGGTAATGGCCGCAAGAACAGAAAGAAATGTGCGGCCTAATGCAACACGAACAGGTGACATATAAAATCGTTTAGGGATATATATGCAAATTTAATTATTTTTCCTCCTATTTCCCATTTTTATTTTTCTAAAGATTTCCAAAATGTGCAAAGAATTTATAAATTTGCTTTATAAACAATAGCTTAATACCATCTAAAACTTATCGACATGAAAAAGACTCTACTATTACTACTTGGAGGCTTTTTGAGCCTGGTCGCCACGGCACAAGAAACTGAAACTTTTTGGCTTGGTGCTGATATAAGTCTGACTCCGGAACAAGAGGCTATGGGAGTGGTGAATTATAACGATCAAAAACAGCCAATGGAAAATACTTCATTGATGAAGTATTACGGGTTAAACGCTATCCGATTGAAAGTTTGGGTGAATAGTGAAAACGGCTTTAACACGCCCCGCCATGTCCTAGAGATGGCCAGAAGGGCGCAGGCTCAGGGAATGGAAATCATGATAGACTTCCATTATAGCGACAATTGGGCAGACCCCGGTCACAACAATAGTCCAAAGGAGTGGCTGGGTTTAGATGTCATCGATGTGAAAGGCAAATTGGCCGATCATACACGTTCCACTCTCAAACTATTGAAAGACAATGGTATTAATGTGAAATGGGTACAGGTTGGAAATGAGACTACCAATGGTATGGTCTGGCCTTACGCTCGAATCCCGGACCACATGGAGACATTCGTAGAACTCTCTAATGCAGGTTATGATGCCGTTAAGGAAGTGTATCCAAACGCTATTGTTATCACACATCTGGATGATGGTTACAATCGTTTTCTATACACCTATGTGCTAAATGCCATGAAACGATTAGGAGGTAAATTTGATGCTATCGGAATGAGTGTCTATCCTTATTGGAGCCATCGCGACCAGACTGCCAAAGAGGCTGTAACGGATATAATCGAAAATATTAATGCTCTCTCCGAGGAATTCAAATGTAAGGTTTATATTGTTGAAACCGGAGCAGCGGTATGGACCCCTGAAGAAAGCTATGAATTTATATCACGACTCATTACGGCAGCTAAAAACGACACTAACGGAAATTGTCCGGGAGTTTTTTATTGGGAACCGACTTCAGTCCACACCGATGAAGGAGGATATTCCTTAGGTGCTTACCATCTCTTTATGCCAACAAAAATAATGGACGCTTTCCGTGAAGCATCCAAGAAATAAAGCTTGCTGATAACTCTAAGCATAAAAGGCGATGCTTCAAAATGAAGTAATCGCCTTATAAGCTTCATTGAAACTCTTATTCTTTCCAAATTGAGAGAATATGCTTTCTTATTACTATAAAATTGATTATAGAGATAATCACAAAATACAAGATTCCCGCACCTAACATAAACAATACGTTTCCGTTACCAAGTCCTAAAGCAAGTAACGGTTTGTGCCATATCAACCTGCAAATGAATGCAGACCCAATTGCTAATCCTGTAATGGTCCCATTCAAGATGAACACTCTGTAGATATAGAACTTTGAAAGTTTATCCGGTGAATAGCCAAGAAGCATTATATTGCGTAAAACTGTTTTACTTTTCTGCAGCAAAAGAGAAATACTCAATAACATTATGAATAATGCCAACAGAGAGATAAGAAGACCGGTGGCTGTAACGACCCCTGAAAGCAACCCCATGAATTCCGATACTTTTGATGCGTTTTCCTTATCACCTCCGATCTCAAATCCATGTTCCTTTAGATAACTCTCAGAATCTCCAGGGTTGAGCATGTCAATCTGCAAGATCAGTCGGGATATCTCGCTTCCCTTACCGGGAGAAAAATGATTATTGGCCCAATCCATAAAGTCCTGGGGCACAGCAATAGTATTAAGACGAGAAGAAAATCCGACCACTCCGGCATCAAAAACTTCAGATTTCCCGTTTTTCCCGGAAAGCACAAGTCTCAAAGGTACATTCCCAATCATTTCTTCGCTTAGTTGAGGAAGACCTTGAGGAAGAGCGAAACCGAAATTATAAAGCGCCAGATAATCCTTATTCAATATAATCGGAATAAATTTTTGATCAGGCTTATAATCCCAACCGGCAGGCAATTCATCGAAAAATTCATCAGGTACAGATTCAAAAAAAAGATAGGAAGACATCCCCTTGTTACCAATATTGATTGCCGCATTAACTGAGTAATCTGCCGGTGTGAATCTTCCTGTTTTCTTAACCCAAGGTTGACGAGAAATCTCTTGAATTTCCTCCTCGGTGAAAGCAACTGGCTCCAGGTTGATACCTTTAACTTCTTTCGATATAACTATATAATCATCGGAAAAGAATATGTCGCTTCCTTTACGGTTATGCCGGCTATCACAATAAAAGAGAATCCCTGATAAAATTACTGTCAGGCCCACTAAATTGGCAACAGCATAGCCAATTAGCTGGCCTTTGGATATGTGACGTTTCAAAAGGCCACTTATTCCTTTATTAATTTGTGGATTTCTTTTCATAAGTTCACAAATT
>JAFLTR010000027.1 GCA_022509205.1 Muribaculaceae bacterium
GTTTATAGAATACATCATCCATGACCATGCTTTGGAAGTGCTCTCAATGGTGACCGACGGTTATAATGAACTGGGAGTCTCTCCAATAGTTCATCTTACACGGCAGATGGATGGAGAAAACACATTGAGAAGAGGAACCCTTACAATCAAATGTTACGCCCCGGACAAAACGGTTTCTTTTGACGAAATTCAGATTGAGTATGATAATGAATGGTTTAGTATTGATAAAGGTCCCCATATCCCGGTAGATATTAATTATGGCGACGGGGAGTCTGAAAATATTAAAGATGATCCCAATCCGGATTATGATAAAGATGAGCAGAAAGGTCAGCAATTCGATTTCGTGATCACCATAAAGGATGAAAAGCGGCTTTATGAAGATATGTCATGGGACATGGTAGTTACATGGAATGGCTTGAAACGCAATGTAAAAGTTTCTTATGAGGCTGCATTCCTTTTGCCGGAAGTCTGCAGTGTAACTTTGACAATACTTAATGATAATGAAGAAGAGGACGACGTAATATCCGATTACTGGGCTTTCATCACGGGTGCAGGGGATACTGAGGTAACGAAAAAGGCCGGCTCAGGTGTATCCAAACTTTGGGGTATCCTCCCCGAAGACATGATGGGTAATAAAAAACGTACCGGCGGTTTCCATTTCCCAATGCCTTATGGTAACCAAAAGAAATGGAAATATCGTTATACCGTCGATTTCACCAAAATATTAAATATGGAGAATCATGATGGTTCCATCAGCAATGTTGAAATCAGTGGTATCACCGGTGAAGAGGGTTTTTTTAACACCAATAATCTTAAGTTAACTCAAGTTACAGGTAAAGATAATACTTATACATTGGATTTTACAGGAACAGGGATTGATGAGACTGCCTATAAATATGCCGGGGGCGTTGTGACTTTCCTTGTGACTTATAATGATGGCAAAACATCTGAGATCACAGCTTCCTTATACCATACAGGATTTTTCCATTATATGGATGATACTAACTATGTGCCATCAGAATATAAGGGCTACTATTATTATGAGGTTGTTCCGATGGGCGATGGCTATTGGCTCGACCGGAATATAGGAGCCAGGTCGAATAAATCATTTATCGATATAACCAATAGTCCGACGGAAGGAAATGTAGACCGGAGCGCAGCCGGATTACATTACACAATAATAAAGAAAACTAATGACTTCGCACTCCCGGATTGGGATTTTAGAATGGTGCCACCGGGTTATCATGTGCCGAACCAGACTGAATGGGACGCACTGAGGTTAAGCAGGGATTTCATTACAAGCAGTGTGGTTTATAACAACACCACCTATATGACTACCTATTATAATTGCGGAGGTAAGATCGGCAACATTTATCTTAATAAATCACGATTCTATATAGAGAATAATGTTTTCGAGAAAAGTGTTAAATTTTCAGAGGTCTATAATAATGGTGATGCAGGGGCAGGGTATTATTGGTCGGTGACCGAGGCACCGGCAATGGAAAAGGAGCAGATGGGCAACTGGTTGCGTGCTCTCTATCTCAACGGCTCGGCAAGTTCCTACACCAATGCAAGCGTGGCTGACCATAGGATGCCGGTGCGTTGTAAGGCCGGACTCGATGCTACCAAAGCTGAAGAACATTATGTAAGTTTAAATGTGCATAACGCAACTCATGTTCTGCTCTTTGATATAGAAACCAGAACCCCGATCAATACATTCCCCGGTAAAGCTGTCGGTACGACTGACTCTTCCATTAAATGGCAGCATTTCAGTTATGCCACTACCGAAGATTTGAGTAAGTTATATATGCTCTTTGTGAAACTGGAATTAAACGGGAAGGTGACCATTCACAGAAGAAATAAAGATTCTTTTGTTTCAACCACAAATTATAGCAAGGATTTCCTGTCGGAAGAATATGCATGGCGTGTTGAAAACGGTGCTTATTATGATTTCTGTGAAGAGGGTCTAAACCGCCCTTCAAACGTATTGACGGGTATTACCGAAGCTCCCGATGATTGCGACACCGGGTCAGAAAACTCCGGTGGAAACAACGGAGACTCAGGAACCGAGCAGCAACATCCCGATGCTGATCTGAATGATTATACTTTCACCAAGCAAGGTGACGAGGAGATAGTGATTGAAAGCAATAAACATTATTTCAAGAATTATGACAGTAATTGCCAACATCTCGCCCATGGTAATTATAACTGGGCATCATTGCCCGTTGGCTCCAAGATCAGGATTTATGTATCTTTGGTTAAGGATATGAATGATGATGACGATCAATTTAGCCTGCAGCTATTCAACGGTTCATGGTCAATGATTCAAGACATTAACCAAAATATGGTCAAAGGGAATGCACATAATGTCAACGGCACTAAACAATATATCTATGAGTTAGAATACACAGAGGCTCTCTACAATAACCTGGTTAATAATAACGGTTTGATTATGCAGGGTCGTCACTGTGTCCTCTTGGGTGTTACGGTTATTAAGAAAGCGGTGGAACTCGTAAAAGGTTCCTATACCTGGACAGATGAAGTAAGTATTAACTGGCCTCAAAAAGGTCAAGGATTTATTAATCTAACTTCAGACCTCTATGACTGGTCGTCTGTGACTTCGGGTAGTACTTTAACGATTGAGTTTAGACAAGGAGACGGGCCTCAGATTCAAGTAAGATTGAATAATACCGGAGGCAGCATTCCTGGTATAGATGATTATACGCCTGTTGGATGGGGAGGTAAATTGCAACCGGGTCAAACTAAAATAGTATACACTCTAACGGAAAGCATACTGACAACAATCCGGAATGGCGGAGGTATTTATTTCGCGGGTGGTAACTACACCCTGACCAAGGTTGATATCCATGTTAATTAAACAATTCGAGCGGCTGAAACCGGAGTTTCAGCCGCTCGTTTTTTTAGTGGAATGGGGAAAGGTGGGGGCTTACGATTCCGATTCCGATAATTTTTGTATGATTATCCGCATGAAAACCCAAAGAAGTGGAGAGGAGGTAGTGAATATACTAAACTTTCCTGTTTGAAAGGCTTCATGAAAAAATCTTCTCTCTTCGTAGGGATTAATAATAACGGGAGGGTGACTTTTCTAAAAGTCCCAACATGAATTAGTATTTTGAAAAAAATCCTGCTATTTGGCAGGATGGGCCAGTCCATACATAAAATGGGGTTTGGTATTCTCCCCGGATAATCATTTTATCTTATGACATGGAATCAGAAAAAATTATAGACAGATTAATAGTAATTAACTAAAGCGGTGAATTTTATGTTGTTTAGCATATAAAATTTGCTAATTTTAAATAAAAGTTTTAAATTTGCGAGTTAAGTATCCTCAAATGGATACCGGTATTGCTTTTTACACTCTCGTGAGAGAGCGATGAAACGCTATAAAACTAACCAAACAAACATATAAAAGTATGAGAAAACTGTTTCTAATTCTGATGGCGCTTATGGCGTGCACATGGGGATTGCAGGCACAGACCCGCACCTATCATGGCACAGTTGTAGACGCATCAGACAATGCGCCTCTGGTTGGTGCCACTGTGATGCCAATTGGCGGCGGCCAGGGAGTCGCTGCCGATGTGGATGGTAATTTCGTATTGACTGTCCCGGCTAATGTCACAAAAGCTAATGTCTCTTATGTGGGTTACACTTCTCAGGAAGTAACTCTTAAAGATGGCATGGTAGTGAAACTTCAAAGCGGTTCATCAAACCTTGATGAAATGATTGTGGTGGCTTATGGTACCGCCAAGAAATCGGCTTACACAGGATCTGCTTCTGTTGTTAAAGCCGATGAAATCGAGAATACGCTCGTCACCGATGTAACCTCCGCTCTTAACGGTAAGGTGGCCGGTGTTCAGATGCTGAGTGCCAACGGTGCCCCTGGTACATCTCAGAGCGTATATATTCGTGGTACAGGTTCACTCACAACTTCCTCCTCTCCTCTCTATGTGATCGACGGTGTGCCCGCAAGTTCAGGTGCTATGCTCGATCTCAGCCCTAATGATGTGGAAAGTATGACTGTGCTTAAAGACGCGGCTGCTGCTGCCCTCTACGGTGCACGTGGTGCTAACGGTGTAATCCTCGTCACAACAAAGAAGGGACGTGAAGGAAAGGCCACCATCACAGTGAATGCAAACTGGGGTGCCAGCTCACGTGAGACTTCATACTATTCTACAATCAGCGGAGCCGCCGCTAACTATCAGAAGATGTATTGGGCATACAGAAACTATGCACAATACACAACTTCCCGTCAGTACCCCAACGGTATGACTGCAGCGCAGGCTCATGAGTATGCCAACAGTTATCTGTCAGGCGATCCCTCCACCAACGTGTTCGGTTATCAGGTGTTTAATTCAAACGGTCAGGAACTATTCGATCAGGATGGTAACTTCAACCCGTATGCTACATTAGGTTACACCTACGGAAACTATTTGCTCACTCCCGACGACTGGCGTAAGGAAATGCTCCGCAACGGTTTCCGTCAGGAATATAATGTGCAGGCATCCGGAGGCGGTGAGAAATATGACTACCTCCTCGCTTTCAACTATCTTGACAACAACGGTATTATCAAGAACTCCAATTTCCAGCGTCTTAATACCCGTTTCGTAGGTAACTACCAGCTCCTGAAGTGGTTGAAGGTCGGTGCCAACATGATGTATTCATGGCAGAACCAGAACTATCCGGAGGGTCAGACAGAAGCCGGATACTCCGACAACTCTTTCTTCTTTACAGACATGATGGCTCCTGTATATCCTTTTTATGTAAGAAATCGTCAGGGTCAGATCATGTATGACGAAGCCACCGGTAATCCTCTCTATGACTTCGGTATGAAAGGTCTTGGAGCTCCGGATCTTAACCGTACATTCTCCGTTGGTAACCCGATGGGTACTCTGGTCTATGACATCAGCCAGTATATCTACGACGTATTCGACGGTAAATGGTCTGCGGTCATCACTCCGGTGGAAGGCCTCACCATTTCCGGAAACATGGGTTACTATGTCAGCAATTCACGCAACAATTATATGAACAACAACCAGTATGGTCAGATGGCTCAATACGGTGGTATGGTTTATCAGGCAGCCGAGCACTACCGCACTCTCAATGTGCAGGCTTTGGCTAACTACAACAAGACTTGGGGCGTGAATACATTCGACTTCCTCCTCGGTTATGAAAGCTATTCTCTCTCATACGACGGTCTTTGGGGACAGGGTTACGACACCTACAGCAACTCCAACTACACTCTTTCTAACGTGAGCAGCCAGAAAGACCTGAGCGGTTATAAGCAGGAATACGCCACCCGTGGTATTTTCGGACGTATCAACTATGACTATGACAACCGTATCTTCGCCAGCGTTTCTTATCGTCGCGATGCTTCATCCCGCTTCGCTCCCGGTCACCGCTGGGGTAACTTCTGGTCGGTTTCAGCTGCTTGGGACATGGCCAAAGAGAAATGGATGGAAGATGCCAACTCATGGCTCAATATGTTGAAGGTTAAAGCTTCTTTCGGTCAGCAAGGTAATGACAACATCGGTAGCTACTACGCTTATATCGACCAGTATGCAATGAGCGGTATCGACGGCGTTTGGAACACTGCTACCCTGGCTTATAAAGGTAACCCCGATTTGACTTGGGAAACTTCCAATGCGTTCAACGTGGGTATAGATTTCGCGCTCTTCCAGGGTAAACTTAACGGTACTATCGAATATTTCAGTCGCCAGACTTCAAATATGCTCTATAACAAGCCGGTGAATCCGTCGCTTGGTTATACTTCATTCCCGATGAATGTGGGCTCTATGAGAAACAGTGGCGTTGAAATCGAGTTGACAGCGACTCCGATCCGCACAAAGAATGTGCAATGGGATCTCAATTTCAACATGACTTATCAGAACAATAAGATCATCAAACTTGCTCCCGAACTCGATGGAGAATGGATCAACGGAAGTTATTACTGGCATGAGGGTGAATCCATGTACAACCTCTATCTTGTACAGTATGCCGGTATAAACGAAGAAAACGGTATGCCACTCTATTGGGCAAAGACAGAAGACGGTCTTGACGTTCCAATTGAGAACTGGTCGGTGGCTTATTCCGGTGGTGTTGATGAGGAAACACTTATCAGCTATGTAGCCAATCGTCAGAAGACCGGAAACATTCTTCCTCCTGTTTATGGCGGTTTCGGTACAACTGTAACATTCTTTGGTGTAGACCTCTCGATCCAGTGTGGTTATCAGCTCGGCGGTAAGATCTGGGACTATGGTTACCAGACCCTCATGCACATGGGTACAACTCCGGGTTATGCTATGCACGTTGATGTTATGAGAGCCTGGACAGAGGATAACCCGGTGACCGACGTTCCCCGTCTCGACAGGTATGCAACATATATCAATGCATCATCAGACCGTTGGCTGACCTCCGCAAAATATTTCGCTATCAACAACATATCAGTAGGATATAATTTCCCGTTGAAGTGGATAAAGAAATGCGGTCTTTCCGGTCTTCGTATTTATGGAGCCGCTGACAATGTGGCTATCTGGAGCGCGCGCAAAGGTCTCGACCCGAGACAGAGCTTCGTGCAGAGTGCACAAAGTAACTACTCCGCTATGCGTCTGATTTCAGGTGGTGTTAAACTCACTTTCTAAGAGAATTAAGAATATGAAGAAAATATATATAATATCATCGCTTGCAATGGCAGGATTCATGACCTCCTGCTACGATCTCGACACAGCCCCGATGAGCGGGACTATCACCGAAGATCAGCGTAATGAGATCATCGCGAAGGATCCCGCAAAGATCGATGCGATCTCATCCGGTGTGTATGTAAACTATAACGGCTGGGAGCTTTGCACCGGCCAGATGTACGACTTCGGTTATCCCGGTATCATGCTTCAGCTCGACAGCCGCACATCCGACTTCCTGAGTGCAAATGCTGATGACTATGGATGGTTCTCCGGTCCTGCCGAGTATCTTGACAACACTTCCTCCAACGGCTATAATATCGTACGCTGGAGATTGCCTTATAACACTATCTATTCGGCCAACCAGGTGCTCTCATCAATCGAAGATGATGCCGATGACCCTCTGATGATGTATTATCGCGGACAGGCCTATGGTAACCGTGCTTTCGCATATTGGAACCTTGCACAAATGTTCCAGTTCACTTATGCAGGCAACGAAGATAAGATGTGTGTGCCTATCATCACTGAAGACAACATGGATGAAGTGGCTGTAGACGGCGCTCCTCGTGCTTCCGTGAAAGATGTTTATAACCAGATAATTTCCGACCTTAACACAGGGATCGAACTGATGACCGACAACCCGATGGCTGTACGTAGCGACAAACGCTATATCGACCTCAATGTGCTTTACGGTCTCAGGGCAAGGGCTTATCTCGTGATGCAGGAATATGATAAGGCAGCTGCCGATGCACAGACTGTGATCAGCTCCGGTAAGTTCGCTCCTCTGAGCGCTACAGCCGCCATCGGCCCCGGGTTTATCGACCTCAATTCAGCCAACTGGATCTGGGGTATCTATATGGCAACAGAGGATGTGCACGGTCTTTACACCCTCTCCGGTATGTTAGGTTCCTACACCTATGGCTATGCTTACGCCGGTATGTGGAAGTGTATCAACAGTAACCTCTTTGCACAGATCAGCGATAACGACCCGAGAAAACTCTGGTGGATCAGTCCGACAGGCAACTCCAATGCACAGTATTACACTGAAGCAAGTGGCGACGCTGTGGCATATCTTGAGGAAAACGGTTTCGCTCCTTATGCTGTAACTAAGTTCGCACCATATGGCAACGAGCTCGGCCAAAGCCAGAATGAAGCCGACGTGCCGCTGATGCGTATCGAAGAGATGTATCTTATTCTCGCCGAAGCTCAGGGTCTTGGCGGAAATCTTGCTGCCGGTAAAGCAACTCTCGAGAATTTTGTGAATACCTACAGAAGGCTTAATAAGTCGAATCCTTACACTTGTACAGCCACTAACGAAGAGGAATTCATCGATGCAGTATGGTTTGAAAGAAGAGTGGAATTCTGGGGTGAAGGACTCGGATATTTCGATATCATGAGGTTCAAGAAACCTGTAGACCGTACCAACTCCAACTGGAGCGATCCCACTTACAATATGCAGCCTTACGCATATTATATCGAGCCCACCAATCCGGTCTTGATCATGCAGATTCCGCAAAGCGAAATCGATAATAACAAGCAGATCACAGATGCCGACCAGAACACTCCGGGCGTAGCATCCTAATTTCTAAACTACAATTTGAGAATAATATGAAGAAATTCAATAAATATCTGACCCTGGGAGCTGTTGCCTTTGTAAGCGCAGGTTTCGCGGCTTCTTGCGACACCAGCAAAGACAACGACTTCGTGGCTGAATATGAAGGTGCCCCGGGTATATATTTCTCCACTACGGAGAATTCCTATCTGGAACTTCAGGAGGACCAGAACACCATCACCTATAAGGTGTATCGTGACGTTGCGGGCGAAGCAGTGACCGTGGCCGTGGAAGTGACTCCTCTCGATGAATATGATGTCGACGACATCTATACATTCCCTTCTTCTGTGACTTTCGAGGCAGGAAGCAAGGTAGCCGACTATGTAATAGGATATGATATTTCCAAGGCAGAAATGGGTGTGGAACAGGAATATGAGCTCGTGCTTGACACAGAGCCCACTCCGTTTTCCACCAACACTGTTGTGTTGACACTTGTGAATCCGGCACCTTGGACTTATTTGGGCGTGGGAGAATACTACGACTGGTTCTGGGGTGTTTCTGACACTTCCTATGGCACAAATGTAGAGTTCTATCAGCATGGTCTCAACCCCAATATCTACAGAGTGAGCAATCCTTATGTAGCATTGAACGGTGAGAACAGCTATTTCGAATTTATAGTGCTTCAGCCGGGTTATGAATTCCTGGGCGAAACTATCACCCAGACCGACCTCGTGGGCTGGAGTATGGTATACTGTGAATTCGAGTCAAGCTATGCCGACGATATGTATTTCGTATTCCCGGGATATTTCTCCAACTATCCTACTCAGGCTTCATGGCGCAACAACCGCGTGGTGCTTTATCAGGAAAATGGCATGCCGGGATATATCACATTGGCCGGTATTTACTATATGTTTGAAGCTCAGGCAGGTGCCGACTATACGAATGATCCCAGTGTGGAAATTATTTTCCCGGGATTTGTGATCCAGGATACTTCTGTTGAAGTGGCTTACGAAGGTATTCTTAAAGGTAACGACCAGAATGAGACAGTGCTTCTCAATGTGGAACTCGGCGAGGATATCACTATAGCAAGAGCAGCTGTGGCTCCGGGTAAGAATTCTGATCAATTGGTTAATGCCATAATCAACGGCACTGCTAATTTCACTGAATTCAGTGCTTCGGGCAATGTGAAAGTGCCATTTGGCAACAACAACCAGACAGGCGACTATGTAGCTGCTGTAGTAGGTTATGTGGATGATGAGGCTAAGAACTCTGACGCTGTCACATTCTTCTATATCTCATCTGAATCGGATTATGATCCGAATGAAGGCTGGAAGTCTCTCGGTTATGTACAATATACCGACGGCTTCATGTGTTCCAATGTATTCCTACAGGATCCTCCTGTAACTTACTATGTTGAGATCCAGGAGAACGAAAAAACTGCAGGTCTTTATCGTCTCGTGAATCCTTACGGCCCGGGTTCAATCTGGTTGGATGGTGAATATAATCCTTATACAGCTACTTATGTTGTATGTGATGCCAGCGACCCGAAACATGTTTATCTACCGGCAAACGAACAATCTTTGACAATTCCATATAATGATGGCTCTTATGATGACTTCGAACAGACATTTAGTGAGGCCGGTTATTATATTGCATCCGGATTGACTCAGGCTGAGATCGAGGCAGAAGAAGTGTATGGAACGCTTGATAACGGAAAGATCACATTCCCGGCAAGAACATTGCTTATGTATATAACAAATTACACCGCAACGGGTAGTGTAGTGGATCAATACACAGGTTATTACTATGCCAACATAGTGCTTGATTACGACAGCTATCAGGCTTCTCAAGGTAAACAACCTTATCTGCTCGATGCCAACGGTGATCTTGTGGCTCCGTTCTTGATTGACCTTAATACTATCACCAGCAAAGCGCCGGCTATGGCTGCTAATACTGTGGTGAAGAGCTTTGCAAGCCCGCAGATTCAGAAAGTGAAGGATGCTTTGAAGGTGAATAGACTTCTTGAGAAGAAAAATAGGGAAGCTATGGAAAAACAAGCCGGCAAATCCGGTAAGAATTTCACTTCTCTTGAGACTGTGAATAAAATTAATAAGGTCAAAAGACATCATTAATCTCCGGATTATCCCCAAATAACCCGATAAAAGGAGCCTCAAGGCTCCTTTTTTTATGGACGCAAACAGCTGTTCTTTTACCCCATATAGTTCGCTATTTACCGATTTTGAAGGAGATGGGGTACTGAATAATCCACAGGGGATTAGATCGTTGGATGTGGTGATACCCATAGTGGGATGAGTAATCCCGGAAGCCCTCCTTGGGAGCTCACCCATTGAAGTCCCCGGCAAATCATAGTAAAACCCCAATTCAATCCTCTTCGGGAAGGGATGAGCTATTCCTATACCTTCACATTGCACTACCGGAGATGCTACAACAGATAGTTTCATTATATTGGTTGGGATGTTCCACAGCAGATAGTTACTGTTTTGGAGTGAACTTTGGAAAAGTTCATCCCATTATTTGCTAGCTCACTATTAATGTGTACTGTTTTGGAGTGAACTTTGGAAAAGTTCATCCCATTATTTGCTAGCTCACTATTAATGGGTACAAAGGAGCGTCAGCGACTGCCGTTTGGGGAATAACAGATAGATCCCAAACCTCGGAGGGGTTGATTATAAGCAAACAAAAAGGAGCCACGAGGGCTCCTTTATAATGGGACAGGGCTCTGTTAAAGAGCAATCTTTGTTGATATTCGTTGGCCATTGCTTGATGTTGCTGTAGCAATGACTACACCTTTCCCAAGAGAAGTGGTGTCAATGTAACCTTCGGTAGAGGTAGCCAGTTTCACTCCCGACATAGAGAATACATCGATAGTGTGAGCCTCACCCATTACCATCAGTCTGCCTCCTGCTTTGTCATAGACAAATTTCATGTCAGACGGATCAATCGGCAGCGACTCAATACCTGTGGGCTGATTGCTGCGAACCGTGAAGAGTTCCTGGGTTACCAACTGATTATTATTGTTGACTTCTGCACCTAAATAGTATTGACCACCTACATTCAGAGTCGGATAATTCAAAGTTGTGGTGAAATTATTTGATTCTCCCTTTTGAAGGATTACAATATCAAACGGGTAAGAGAAGAGCACCTGCAATTGATTAGCTCCGTAAGACTGCATCACATATAGAGTGAGAGGCCAGGAGAAATAACCCTTTGTGACGGTAACTGTAGTTGTTACCTGCATATTGGTGGCAGAGTCAAAAACGTATTGTTTATACCTCTTGTTGTCTATTTCAACAATTTCCTCAGTTGCATTGTCAAGGGTCATTTTATAGCTACAGGTAGGATTACCCGGGTCTTTCTGCATAGTCACCGGAGTTTTAGCCAAATAATATAGAACCTCTGTGTCAATATCCAGTAGTGCCGGATACATATCAGTGGGTCTTGTAATATTTCCGGTACCCTGCGCTTTGGTCAGAGGAGTGGTCCACGCAAGGGAGTATGACTGGCCCGGATCAAGGGTCTGTACGAAACTATCGCCTTCGAAAAGGGTTTGTCCATTGGAGTCGAGCAATAACAGAGTAGCGCCACGTGTGAGCTCACTCTGAGTATTGTTGGTGAGCTTTATCTGGAAGGTAGCGGCGTTGCCGTCATAAAGGGCTGATGTAAGATCGAGTTGGTCGCATGTGAACTGATCCTGGGCAAAATTTTCAAAAGAATAGTTGCTACCGCTCTTGGTAATATAGAAATAGTTGTAATTACCATTACCGGTGGGCACTTCTGTCCAGTCGCCACCATCGGGACGGTATGCTATAGTCACCTTATATTTGGTGTTGTTTTCTAAGTTTACACCAGTAGCCACAAAACTTGGGTAAGGATAACCCAATGAGGGGTTGGTGACGAAGAGATGACCAGGATCAAGTGGCATAAACGCTTTACGGAAGGTAGAGTTATTGCTGCAAGCCTGATAGAAAGCTGCGTTAGGATTGTTGACCGGCTCAAATTTAGCGCCTACGTCGAATGTCATCTCGGATGTGCCGGAATAACGGAATCCGGGATACTGACTTCCATTGATCTGGAGATATATGTAGCTTGAAGACTTATATCCCTGGAGAGAACCGGAGAGATAAATCTGATCTACCGGTTTACTTCCGGCTTTAGCGGGCTGAATATTGAGCACTACATCCTGATCGAAGTTGAAACCGCCGAAATATCCGCCGGTACCGATTGTTGATGGATTCAATGCGTCAAGAAGGAAGTAGCCGTCGGCTACGCCACCCCATCCCCAGTTGAAATGGAAATAACCGTTGCCGTTATATCCGTCGCAAACGAAAGAGTGACCTCCATTATCGGATGTGGTGCCATCGTAGATCACAGGACCTACATTCTGCAGGTTGTTGTAGATCAAAGTGGCCCATTCTGTATAGTTCTTCAATGAGCGAGCTAGATAAGTCACTGACTGGTCATAGTTGAAATATTTAACCAAAGCTCCCGGGATATAGCCACTTATTGCTCCGGATTCATTGGATGAATAACTCATCTGGACAGAATAGCCGGCTGCCATCATAAGAGTAGCCACAGCTGATGCCTGTGCGTCGGTGTAGGAGCCGTTATAGTTATTGATCATATTGGCCCAGTCGAAAGTCAGTGTGGAGAAATCAAGCGAAAGGGCACCGGATACTTGACTCGTGGTGTATGAGATTGAGTTCTGACCTTTTGTGGGATATTTGAAATAATTCATCACCTGCGACATAGCAGTGGCAACGCAACCGGTGACACTTCTCTGTTTTGTTTTGTCGAGGGGACAATCGTTGTTGTAGGGTGTACCCTGGTCCCATTGAGTCTTTACCAACGGACCGATAGGTTTCCAGGAACTTGGGAGTGTGGCCCGGGTAGATGTCTGTGATGAGAGTCCGGCCGACGCTTTTGTGGAATATTCGATTTGCTCGGCATATTGGTCGAGCCAGTTTTCCATTGCGGGCGGAATATTGTCAGGATCGAAGCAGCCTGAGTCGGAGAAACCGAGCACAGGAGCAATGACATCATCGGCGCTCAAAAGCATGAACCCCTTGTTGTCGTTATTATTGAAAAGATATATGGCGGGGTTGCCGTCGAGACTTTTCCATGTCATTATCAGGTTTGCATCATTTTGCATGCCTCGAGTGGCGGGCACGTCCTCTCCGTTCTGCTGCAGGCGCTGCAAGGCTTCTTCCGGGGTAAGCGGAGCAGCCATGGCTGCCGTAGAAAGCAGACCCAGGGTCATGATCGTTAAGGTTTTTTTCATCTTTGTTTATAATTTATATATTTATATTCCAAATCTTTTTCACCGGCAGCGAAAGCTGTCATTAAGGTGGATTCATGATTTTATTTTTCAAAGATAATTAAATTAAAGCATATTTCTCTAAAATATTTTCCACTGTTAAGTTTTTTTATGAAAATCAAAATATTTTCATTAACTTTGCACGCAATTGTGGCCGCAATCCATAAAAGCCGCGGGAAAGATGCGCCCCGGCGGCGATATGAGAATGGTTGAAGCCCGTGTAAACATTTCAAATAACTATCACTTAACATAAGCCATGTCAAAGGTTTGTCAAATCACAGGCAAGAAGGCCTCAGTGGGCAATAATGTCTCTCACTCTAAGAGACGCACTAAGAGAAAGTTTGAGGTCAATCTCCACAAGAAGAAATTCTATTGGGTGGAGCAGGATATGTGGATCGAGCTCCTCGTTTCTGCTAAAGCTCTCCGCACTATCAATAAAATCGGTCTTAACGCAGCCCTGAAGCGTGCCGAAAAAGAGGGTAACCTTGATTTCAGAAAAGTTAACATTATCTCACTTTAATTCATAGACTGCAATGGCAAAGAAAGCAAAAGGGAATAGGGTGCAGGTAATTCTGGAATGCACCGAACATAAGGCAAGCGGTATGCCCGGGATGTCTCGATACATCACTACAAAAAACCGTAAGAACACCACCGGACGTCTTGAGCTCAAGAAATATAATCCGATCCTCAAGAGAATGACCGTGCATAAAGAAATTAAATAAGATTAAACCATGGCAAAGAAAACCGTGGCGTCTCTTCAAAAGGGTGAAGGACGCACATATAGCAAGATTATCAAGATGGAAAGATCTCCTAAAACCGGAGCTTATGTCTTCAAAGAGGAGATGGTGCCCAACGATGCAGTGCAGGCTGCCCTCAAATAATTGATTTCAGGGACGCGATATATCGCGTTGTCTGCTCAAAATGATATAATTAAAGGAGATGATTTTTATCATCTCCTTTAATTGTTTATTATATCAGCTTTAGAAAATCTTATGATACACGGCTGTTGATATAATCAGCCAATTGCTTGGAGTCTTCACTGCCGATCACGTATTTGCTTCCATCCTTGAAGGTTATCACTACAGGATTTTTGTAGCGTCCATGGAAACGAAGACCTTTCTGAGCATCCCTGTCGGCTACCTCTGCCGATTTGATATTGGAATATCTGAATCTTCTCGACTTGAAAGGACGGTATTCTCCGACATAATCATCATCGGCGTCGACTGAATACGGTATGGATCCGAATATGCAGCAGAAACATAAAACAAACAGTCCCACTAATATCCAAAAGAAGACATTATCGAAAGGTTTGTTTATGAATACCCAGAACAATACGAAGATTGCTACAAATGCTATAAAAATTGCGATTGAAACTCCCGAAATGATAGAGTTGTAAGAAATTTTCTGTTTCATAATTTTGTTTTTAATTGTTTAAATTTTGTTTTGTTTATAAATATAACACTTGAAACAGAAAAATGGTTGATGAGTTAACTCATACCTCTCTATCCGCTAGATTACAAAATAAAATGGTTTCCTTACGGTTACACATTCTTTCATTTCCGTTTTGTTGGGTACATGGAGGTTGGAAGTCAGAAAAACATTGATTGGATGTGGATATATTTTAAAAGAAAGAGTGTATTATTAAAGAGGGTACGTATATAAAGAGGGTACGCCAAATTATTTTGACATACCCTCTTCAAGTTTATTATCAGACGGCTATATATAATCAGCGAATCATCACTTTTGTAGCAGTCTTACCTTGTTTCCTGATGAAGAGACCATTGTTGGGATTCTCGATTCTCTGACCCTGCAGGTTGAAGAATACCGGAGCAGAATCTTCGCTTATGATGCCTTCAATACCGGTGTCATCAATAGTTCCCGCCGGGAAACCGCCAAGAAGATCGAAAGCATAAATAACACCTGTAAATGCATTAGTGTCTTGAGATTTATATAACCCCCACATAATGGCTGCATCCTCCTCGAAGAAGAGCACGTTTTCAGTTGTGTCATAGTCGGCATACACAGCTTCAACGTAATCGGGCTCTTCGGTGTCATAATTCCATAAGAAAGGTTCCTGAGTTACCCACTGACCGGAGGATGTAGACCCAAGCCACATTGCATATAAGGCATAATATCCCACTGTTTCATCATACGTTAAAATGAACGGGAGAATCTCATTCGTGGGATCGGTGAAGTCCCAAAATTCATTACCATCCTTATCTTTTACATACTCGCAAGTGAGGTCGACAATATACATGAACTCGTCGGCTTCGTCAGCATATTCTTCAAAATAGTAATCACCATAATAGAATGTCCACTCACCTTCAAGATTCACGGGAGCTCCGGCCCTTGTTTGTGATTCCTGAGTGAACTCACCGAATGCAGAAGCTTTCTTAACGGCTTTTAGTTGCATGCCCTTGTGAGTGCTCTTATTCTCTATAGAGAAATTACGAGCGTTTTCTAAGCTCTTTTCAATCTTAGCCGCGTTAGCGCCTAAAGCGATCGATACGGCCAATACAAACATGTAGAATTTTTTCATAAGCTTTTATTTTTTGAAAATATAATTTTGATTTAGTTTTATGTTGCATTTTATAACGAGGATAAGAACTCTGACTTAAACGCGGAGTAAAGTTACAAAATTTCTTGTAATTTGCAAATAAAGGAGGCTTCTACAGATGGTATACTTTACCTGAATCATGCTTACGAAGATATTATAATATATCTAACTGTCGTTAGTCAAGTAAGTTGGGGGAACAGTATCGATGCGTATTTTTTTTGATAATTATTGAATTTTTTTATCATCAAAGTAGATACAGTTAGTTGTCATCTTATGAAAATTCGTTAATTTTGCCAATTATTTTTGCAGGGAAATCTTTAAAAAAGGTAAATAATAGGATGTCGACAAATACAACTGACAATTCCAGGAAGGTCACGACCAGACGTCTGACCGAAATGAAGCATCGAGGAGAGAAGATTTCGATGCTGACGGCTTATGATTATTCCTCGGCCAAGATAATAGATGAGGCCGGGATGGACGTGATCCTGGTTGGGGATTCGGCCTCAAACGTGATGGCCGGAAATATAACGACACTACCGATTACCCTCGACCAGATGATTTATCACGCCAAGTCTGTGATGAAAGCTGTCAGCAGGGCTCTCGTTGTGGTAGACCTACCTTTCGGCTCATATCAGGGTAACTCCAAAGAAGCTTTGGCATCTGCTATCAGGATAATGAAGGAGAGCCATGCGGAGGCCGTGAAACTTGAGGGAGGTTCAGAGATACGTGAGAGTGTAGAGCGTATCCTGAGTGCCGGAATCCCGGTGATGGGGCATCTTGGGCTCACGCCACAGAGCATCAATAAATTCGGCACCTACAACGTCAGAGCAAAGGAGAAGGAGGAGGCCGACAAGCTGTTGGCGGACGCACGTCTACTTGAAGAAATAGGTTGTTTCGCCATAGTTTTGGAAAAGATTCCGGCTAAACTGGCGGCAAAAGTGGCTCAGGAACTGACTATTCCTATTATAGGTATCGGAGCCGGCGGAGGCGTTGACGGGCAGGTGCTCGTGATGCATGACATGCTCGGTATCAACAAGGGTTTCTCCCCTCGTTTCCTGAGACGATATGCCGATCTCTCCACAGTGATGACAGAAGCTGTGGAGCACTATATATCTGACGTTAAAACCGGCGATTTCCCCAACGAACAAGAACAGTATTGATAAATTTTAACGTTTATTAGGTTGTAAAGGAGTAGAAAAAGCGTTAAATTTGCATCATAAATATCGGAATGCTCCGGAGCCGCAACTCCGGAGCGTTATTGTTATCTTTTTTTAATAAAGACACTAACCATGGCAACTTATCTCACACAAGAAGGATACGATAAGAAAATGAAAGAACTCAGCGAGCTGGAAGCACAGCGACCGCTGATCAAACAAGCGATAGCAGAAGCTCGCGATAAAGGGGACCTTTCGGAAAATGCAGAATATGATGCAGCTAAGGAGGCCCAGGGTATGCTCGAAATGAAGATTGCTAAGATCAAAGAATTGATTGCCAGCGCCAGAATTATCGACGATAGTAAACTCAACACTGAGGTGGTGCAACTGCTCAACAAAGTGACCATCAAAAATATCAAAAACGGAATGGAGGTGAGCTACACTATCGTAACGGAGAATGAAGCTAATTTCCGCGAAGGGAAGATAGCTTCCACCACCCCGATAGCTCAGGGGCTCATGGGCCATAAGGTTGGCGAGACAGTCAAGGTTAAAGCTCCGGCCGGCGAACTTGAGTTTGAGATACTGAAAATAGAGATTTGATTTTATAGTTGTTAAAGTTTTTATGTTGTTGTAGCTATTATTATTGATTTTATCGGTAAGAATTAATTGTCTACTAAAAAGCTGCCTTCAACGCTATCATATCTCTAACAACATCTACACAAAACGACACTAATAACTCCAATGACAATATTCAGCAAAATAATAGCCGGCGAGATCCCTTCTTACAAGGTGGCCGAGGATGAAAAATTCTATGCTTTCCTTGATATCAATCCGATAGCGTGGGGGCATACTCTTGTGGTGCCAAAACAAGAGGTGGATTATATATTTGACCTTGACGATCAATTGCTCGGAGAAATGGCAGTATTTTCCAAGAAGGTGGCAAAAGCTATCAAAGAAGCCATACCGTGCCGGAAGGTGGGAATGGCAGTTCTGGGTCTTGAAGTGCCGCACGCACATATCCATCTGGTGCCTTTAAAAAACGAAGGTGACATGGATTTCAGACACAAAGTGGAGAATCCGTCACCGGAAAAGATGCAAGAGATAGCCGATCTCATTGCCTCCCACTTTTAAAGTCTGATAAGGAATACTGAGAATACGACAACGAATAACCAAAAAAGAAGCCCGGACTTCACTGCATGTCCGGGCTTCTTTTTGCGAAATTTCTTTCTACTTCGAGATTAGAAAATGATCGCCGGTTTCTTTGACGATGTTTTCGTAATACTTCTGATCGTAGCCCGGGAAAGAGGGATAGGCCGGAATACCATATTCCGTGATTTGGAAAGTGCCGTCCTCATTCGTCTTCTTCATATTCCCATCCATGAATTTAACAAGGAGGTAAATGGCGAGATCGCGGTAGGCATCGGTAGCTTGAGAAGCAAATAAGGCTCCTTCAGTGTTTACGGCATTTTGGAGAGAGCTGAGGTCGCCCGCATTATAAAGAGCTGTCAATTCTGCATCCTTATCTTTACGTGTGGTCTGGAAAGCATTTTCAAGGCTTCCTTGCACCTTCCTGATGTCTGGAATCATCTGGTCGTAGCGGTTGTAGGCCTGATTTGCCACCCAGTTGTTCATCCAGAAATTGGAATCCATGGAGAACGTGTTGATGTCACCTTTCTGCAACTGTTGCGGCACTTCGGTCAGGGAGCAATAAAATGGCATGTAGACGGATGTGTTGGTATCGTCGGTGCCAAACCAAAAGACTCCACCCACGGGGTCGGGCAACCAATCACGACTTTGGCTTACGAAACTCCAGCCGGTCTGCTGAGTGCCGATAGCTCTCTCCATGCAATATTTCTTACCGTCAACCTCAAATTCCATAGGTCTCCAGCGATAAGGAACATGGTAAGGACCCGCACCAACATCGGATGTCATCTCGAAAGGAGTGCCCTCAAAATGATCCCTCATACTTGCCTGCATCTCTTCGAGGCTTACTTTCCTCTCCGGAATCACATATAAAGGCATCGGTTCATCGCTCTCATAGTTACACCAGGCAAAATATTTGTCTGTTTCAGGTTGAAATCTTCGGAAATAAGTCCACACTCTCGCATCGCAACCGCGACGGGTAGAGGCATCATGAGTGGAATAGGCATCCGCAAAAGAGAAATCCTCATCCTTGCCATTGAAATATCCTCTCTTCCGTGCAAATGAAATCACATCGGGACTATGCAAGACATTATCTTTATCGTTGAAATCCACTTTACGGATTCTGGGTTCGTTGGCATGTCCTGATATTGCATCGTCGGGAATCCTGACCGCAATCCAGACGGCACCTTTTTCAGCACCTTTTCCTATCATGTCCATAACCCACACTTCATCCTTATCGGCGATGGAAAATGATTCCCCCTCGCTTGCATAGCCGAATTCCTCTACCAGATCAGTCATCACCTTTATGGCCTCACGCGCGGATTTTGATCTCTCAAGGGCTATCTGAATCAGGGAGCCATAGTCGATTATCGAGTTTCCGGTGGTGTCGAGCAATTCTTCATGACCTCCCCAGGTGGTTTCGCCGATAGCAACCTGATATTCATTCATATTCCCGACCACATTGTAAGTTTCCTCCGGTTGAGGAATTTCTCCGAGCGGTTTGTTGGTATCCCATTCCACCACCTTTCTCATTTCTCCCGGAGCATGTTTTGCCCTTGGTGTGTGCGAGAGATCTCCATATAGGTTATGACTGTCGGCCGCGTATGTAATCATGACAGAGCCATCGGTTGTAGCTTTTTTGCCGGCTATAAGATTAGTGCAGGCATCGGAGGCTATCCAACCTCCTCCAAGAATCATACCTGTCAAAATTATTTTATTCAAATTCTGCATATCGTGGTTAAATTATTCTTTTATTTCTCAAATTTAATGAATATTTGGCTGTTATAAGGCCGGGGAAGAGGATTTTTATTTGATTATTAATAAAATTTTATGTTTTTTTGCGTATAATTGAGGAAAAATGGCTGTTTCAGTGTTATAATTACAGAAACAGAAATTATACCTATGGAAGAAAATATAGAAAAGATACTGTCCCCGGAGGCTGAAGAACCAATTTTTTCCCCTGAAGAGACCAATCAGCCTGCAGCCAATCCGTTTGCGGAACTTGGAGTGGCGCCATTGCTTGTTAAAGCTATAGATGAACTGGGATTTTCCTCCCCGATGCCGATTCAAGAAAAAGTGATACCCCATCTTTTATCGAAGGAGGGGGATGTAGTGGGGCTTGCACAGACAGGCACCGGAAAGACTGCGGCTTTCGGACTGCCGGTGCTCCAGCGTATAGATGTATCCAAACGTATGCCGCAGGCATTGGTTATTGCCCCGACTCGTGAGTTGTGTCTGCAGATAGCCGGAGACCTGGCAGACTTTTCAAAGTATATCGACGGCCTGAAGATCCTGCCCGTTTACGGGGGTTCAAGTATTGACTCTCAGATAAAAGCCCTCAGGAATGGAGTTCAAGTGATCGTAGCAACTCCGGGACGCCTTATAGATCTTATCAAGAGAGGCGAGGTGAAACTGGAGGATGTGCACACAGTAATACTCGATGAAGCCGATGAGATGCTTAATATGGGCTTTCTCGATGATATAAAGGAAATACTTTCCCATGTGCCCGACGACCGGAAAATGCTTATGTTCTCAGCCACGATGCCTAAAGAGATCGCTGATATTTCCAGGCAGTTCATGCATGATCCTGTGGAATTTGTGGTTGGCAACCGTAACGAGGGGGCAAAGAATGTGAGGCATATCTATTACATGGTTAAAGCCCACGACAAATATCTGGCTCTGAAAAGGATAGTAGACAATAGCCCTGATATCTACGGCATTATATTCTGCAGAACGAAAAAAGACACTCAGGAGATAGCCGACAAACTTGTAGCCGACGGATATAACGCTGATTGTCTGCACGGGGATCTGTCGCAGGCTCAGCGCGACCTTGCCATGAAGAAATTCCGCGACCATGTCACTCAGTTGCTTGTGGCCACAGATGTGGCGGCCCGAGGTCTGGATGTTGACGATCTGACTCATGTCATAAACTATGGTCTTCCGGAAGACACGGCTGTCTATACCCACAGGTCGGGAAGAACAGGAAGAGCCAACAAGACCGGTGTGTCGGTAGCTATCATTCACTCACGCGAACGTAGCAAGCTCAAAGAGATTGAAAAGAAGATCGGCAAAACATTTGAATATAAGAAAGTGCCGACTCCCGAGCATATAATCGAAAAGCAGCTTTACAATCTTGCCGACAGGATAGAAAGGGTGCAGGTGGATGATGAAACTATTGCTAAGTTTATCCCCGGAGTGAGGAAGAAACTGGAATGGCTCACCGAGGAAGACCTTCTGAAGAGGGTATTGTCGCTGGAATTCAACCGGCTGCTGAATTACTATAGAAATATGCCGGATATTGACCTCAATGCACCGGAACAGAGTGAAAAAAAGGAGAAAAATTCAAGAGACCGCAGACGTGAAAAAAGGGATAAAGACCGCCGAGAGGCTGAAGCAGGATATGAACGTCTGGCCTTAAATGTCGGGAAAGCCCAGGGTTTCTTTCCGGGTAATCTGATGGAGATTATCAACAGAAACACCACCGGCAACAAACCGGAAATCGGCCGGATAGACCTTATGCCTGATTATACGCTTTTTGATGTCAGAAAAGGTGATGCCCACAGGGTGATTAGCGCTCTGAAGAATGTGGATTTCTTCGGCACGAAACTCAAGCCGGAAAAGGCCACCGACAGGGATTATGCCAACAGTGGCAAACGAGGAAAAGGGAAAGGTGGCGAGAATCCGGGTGCAAAAGGCAGGAAGGGTTCCGGAAAGAAAGGTGGCTCAGATAAAGGAAAACGAACATCAAATTATGAAATTTTTTACAAGAAGAAAAAGTGATATTATAAAGAAAGCAGCGTTTGGGTCGGCACTCTTAGTGGTGTCGGCCTTTGCCGTGTTTAATTGCGAGGCTAAAACTAATGAAGCAGATTTAACCGGGAAACCGGAGAAAGGAGAACCGACTCAGCTAACAGCCAGGAAAGTGTTTGAAAAACTTTCCTCTTCGGCTTTGGAGATTCTCCCTCCATCCACACGTCTTGACATGCTTGACTATTGGGATGTAGACAGTGTGTATAAGGCTTCCAATGCCATGGAAGGTTTGTCGTGGATAGAGAGTGTAACCGATAGTTATTTAAAAGTGCATATCTCCTCAGTGAGCAGTTTGCAAATAAAGATACTTCCGGAGAAGAAGACAGAGATTGTTATGACGGTTTATACGGTCGGGGATGATGTGCAGGCTCAAGACAGTCAGGTGAAATTTTACGATGAAAACCTTCAAGAACTTGAAGCTTCTAAATATTTGAAATTGCCTCATCTCAAAGAATTTTTCGAGATTCCGAAAGGTTCGGCTACAAAGATGAAGGAGATAGAGGAGATGATTCCCTTCCCTACGATTGCTTTCTCCGCGAATCCGATAAATGATAACCTGGAAGCAAGGCTGACAGTGGAGAAATATATAAACGAAGATGACTGGAATATCGCTAAATTATTTGTGAAACCTTTCATCACACTGGAATGGAAGAAGGGGAAATATGTAGTAGAAAAATAACAAAACATACATATAATCTAACGAAATGGATAGAAAAGTAAGAGTAAGGTTTGCGCCGTCACCCACCGGCCCGTTGCATATCGGAGGAGTCAGAACCGCCTTGTATAATTATATTTTTGCCAAGCAAAACGGGGGAGATCTCATTCTTCGCATAGAGGATACAGACAGTAAGCGTTTTGTGCCCGGTGCTGAAGAATATATCATGGAAGCTTTAAACTGGATTGGGGTAAGCTTTGATGAAGGGGTGAGAGAGGGTGGAAAATATGGTCCCTATCGTCAGAGCGAAAGAAAGAAAATCTATAAGGAATATGTAGACCAACTGCTCGTAGACGGGAAGGCCTATATAGCTTTCGACACTCCGGAGGAACTTGAGAAAGCAAGAGAGGAGATCCCTAATTTCCAGTATGATGCAAAGACTCGAGGAAAGATGAGGAATTCTCTTACTATGAGTGAAGAGGAGGTAAAGAGGCTTATCCGGGATGGGCATCAATATGTGGTGAGATTCAAAGTTGAACCCGACAGGAATGTGGAGGTTGACGATCTGATCCGTGGTAAGGTAGTGATTAACAGTAATATACTTGATGACAAGGTGCTCTATAAGAGTGCCGACCAACTACCTACATATCATCTTGCCAATATCGTCGACGACCATCTGATGGAGATCACCCATGTGATAAGAGGGGAGGAATGGCTTCCGTCAGCTCCGCTTCATGTGCTTCTTTACGAGGCATTCGGATGGAAAGACACTATGCCTCAATTTGTGCATCTGCCTTTGTTGTTGAAACCGGTAGGCAATGGTAAACTGTCGAAGAGGGATGGTGACAAATTAGGGTTTCCGGTCTTCTTGTTGGAATGGAAAGATCCGACCACCGGTGAAATCTCTTCCGGGTATAGAGAGAAGGGATATCTTCCGGAGGCAGTCGTTAATTTCTTGGTATTGCTTGGATGGAATCCCGGTGATGATTCAGAAATGATGAATATTGATGAAATTATTAAGAAATTCTCATTCGCTCATTGCTCAAAGAGTGGTGCTAAATTCGACTACAAGAAAGGTATATGGTTCAATCATGAGTATATCGGGCTTGCCGACAATGTAAGACTGGCTTTATTGTTCCATCCGATACTCCTGCAACATGGCATCGAAAATGCAAATCCGGAATATGTGGAGAAAGTGATTGGTCTGGTAAAGGGGCGCGCCGATTTACTACCTGATTTGTGGACTCAGGCTGATTTCTTCTTCCTGGCTCCTGATTCCTATGCGGAGAAAGATGTGAAGAAACGCTGGAACACCGAGACACCAAGAATCATGGAGGAATTAATCGGAGTTCTGGAGGGAATCGAAGACATGAGCAGTGCGAATGCTGAGAAAATAGTGCTTGATTGGATTGCTGAAAAAGGCTACCATCTTGGTAACGTAATGAATGCTTTCCGACTGGCTGTGGTCGGAGCTTGCCGCGGACCTCACATGTTCGACATCACGGAATTGATGCCGAAAGAGGAGGTGATTGCAAGGATCAGAAGAGCAATCGAAAAAATTAAAATTGATTAGTAAACCCAAGGAATCAATCTTTTGATTCCTATGACATGAAGAAGATCCGGGACGGTAAAGAATTTACTTTGCCGTCCCGGATCAAGCATGAAGTTTGTATTTTAGTTATAGCAAATTTATAAAAATACTTGCTATCAGCTAAGTCCTCCTTAATATATGTAATTTTTGCAGCAGTGTAAACTATTGATAGTCAATGGATATTGAGTTGAGAGGTGTATATAATTGGTAAGATTGGATAATCAGGGTATATTTATCTGAAGTTAGGTGGCATTATATAAAAAGTAAATTTCAAAAACTTACTCACTGAGATTAATTTAAATTTATAAAATATTGAATTTTAACGATATATATTTTTATCAGGTTTACTTTATTTGAATTATATTGCTGTCTCCTCCCAGGAAGTTACCTATGCTTCTCACTCTACTCAAAAAATTAGCTTTGTCGTAAAGTGACCGGTTTCTAACTTTAAGTCTGTAATTGTAGACAGTCTGGGCTGCGCAATGAAGGAATTCGGCAATTTTTACGCTGTCGTTAATTCCCAGCCTTACCAAAGCATAGATTCTCAATTCCATATTCAGAAGTTCCCCCTCTTTTAAGACCGAGGGTTTGTCAGGATCGAGCAAGGAGTTGAAATCGTTGACAAAGTTAGGATATAAGTTCAGGAATATAGTGTCGAAAGAATGATAGAACTCCTTAAGTTCATCTTTCATATCGATGTTGGAAGTTTCCTCCTCTATCTGCTTGTATTGTCTTTTCACGATCTTCAGATAGATGTTACGTTTCAGTTCCGCGATTTTAGAAAGGTAGATGGAGCACAGGTTGAAAACATAGCCTATATATTCTTCCTTCACAAAATTTGCCTCATAAAGCTGATTGTTTTTTGCTTTCAGGTCGTCGTTGAGGGCCAGAAGCCTCCTGTTCATCTCGCTGAGTTTTGCATCTGCTTCGGATAGCTGGTTAACTTTCTGATTCAGTTTTTCATTTGCCTCATCAAGATATTTTCTGTGGCTGTTGACCTTTTTATTTTGCAGGATTATGGCTATTATAGCAAGAATCAATATTCCGGCAAGGATACAGACCAGAATCAGAAATACTTTGGTGTTGTGTTGCTGCCGCTGTATCTGTGCCTGATAAGTGTCGTTGATCTTATGGAGTGATTTTGAGATTCCGAAAGCTCTGGAGCGATTGGGATAAGAGAGAGCCTTGTCGAGGCAATATTGAATATAACGATAGGAGCGGTCAATATCTCCTTCCCCTTTCTTATAGCGATAACGGGCAAGATCTTCAAGAGCGGCTATTTCCGAATTTGCTATGCGGACATCGATGATTGCCGAGACAGCGAGGAAATTTTCATATTGGTCAAGATCTCCCTTTTGTTTATAAAGTCGGGCCAGTGCATAAGCCTTCTTTGCGTCCTCGCGTGTATTGAGTCTGGAGGAAGCAAGAGCGACATGAAGGGCATCTATGGTCGAGTCCGGATTCTGTTGGGTGCCGAGAAGGCTCCAAGCTTTATACCAAAGGAATTCCGGATGTTGCTCATCAATCACGTTCATTATGGAGTCTCTGTAGAGCAGTTCCTTAATGTAGTATCTATTTTGCTTGCCTCCCTCATAATTGCTCAGACGGCTATAAAGATAAATCATCTGGCCATAATATTTTATCAGCTCTTCCTTGCTCAGGTTCTGACGGTCAATGAGGTCCATCTGTTCGAGAGCGGCTTTAAGCAACCCGGTAGAGGCCAAAACAGTAGATTTATTGATTATGCTTGATGTGAGCCATTCCCTGTTGCCGGTGAGTTTTGCCGACTCAATACTTTGGTTGGCATAAAAGAGAGCGGAGTCGGCGCTCATGGGATAGAAACTGTGGTAGAGAAGGTCGTCGTAAAAATATTTTTCTGCCGGAGTTTTGGCCTGAGAATGTTTCTGCTTTATTTCAGCTATCCGTGTGAGCTGACGGATTTCAAATTCATTGTCGATATTAAGCAAGGAATCGAGCGTGGCGATATAGTCAGGCACGTTGGAACGGCGAGACTCACAACCTGATGAAATCAGACCTATGACTGTTGCTGCAATAAATATAAAGAGCTGAAAGGGCGGATATGTCAGGGAAGAAAATATCGCTAAGGGTTTATGCTTGTCCATAATGCAAATTTAGGTAATCTTTGGAAACAGAACCAAACATAGGTATAGATTGTTAATCCTATATAAATTAAACATAAAGAAAATATATGGAAACAACAGTATTTTTAAACGGAATGCCCATGCATTTGGTTGGGAATCTTCCGAAAGTGGGTGATCAGGCTCCTTATTTTGTTCTCGTAGACAAAGACCTCAAGGATTTTAATTTGGAAGAATATAAAGGTAAACGTGTAGTCCTCAATATCTTCCCGAGTGTCGACACACCGGTGTGTGCCGCATCTGTCAGGAGATTCAATCAGGATGTCGCCAAGCTCGATAACACGGCTGTGATTTGTGTTTCCGAGGACTTGCCTTTCGCGGCCGCTAATTTCTGTGCTGCGAATGATATCGAGAATGTACGCACCGGCAGTGCTTTCCGCTCCGATTTCGGTAAGAACTACGGTATGGAGATAGCCGACGGTCCGATGCGGGGTCTTTTGGCCCGCGGGGTGATAGTGCTCGATGAAGACGGCAAGGTGATCGGTACAAACCTTTGCGAACAGATCACAACCGAACCCGACTATGCATTTGTAGAAAATTTATTGAAGAAGTAAGAAATAGCACGAATGTAGCTAATTCCAAACAGGTCTTAGTTTCCTAAAAAGGAGTGGATCTGAAAAATAAAGAGGGCGAGTCGAAAATAGATATTTTTGACTTGCCCTCCAAAGTTGTATATAAAAGCTTATTCTCATTCTGCTTTTTACGGATATTTCATTTTTTTATGTTATTTTTGCACACATCATTGCCCATGTGAGCAAAAAAACAGAGCAAATAAAGGAGAAAACATCATCGTGAAAATTTACCTTTTTGACACATTGACTATCCACACCTCCCTTTTGCCCCTGAGTTTCACTCGGCCGGTGGCAGATTTCAGATGTGGAATTCTCACAATTATAGAAAAATGGCAGATCCGTCTGGGCAATCCGCTAAACTGTGAATGTCGGTTCCTTCCTATTGATTATCTGCAGGAAAAATACGGTTCGGTAGATTCTCCGGACGCCATCAACATATATATTGCCGGAAATATTCTTCCGGATGATAAAATTGTAGGCCTGATCAGAAAATTAAATGATGGGGAAGCTTTGATCCATAATAATGAGTGCATTGCATTCAGGGGCTCACTGGAGAATCTTAAAAAAGAGAATTTTATAGCCTCGAAAGAGATCGAAGATGTAGACAGTCTGCACTATGTTTTTGACATTTTCCTGCAAAATGGAAATCAGATTTCCCGGGATTTCTCTCTTCTGACCTTCGGACGAAAGTCGCGGAAGCTTCCGGAATGTGTCAGGATGTTGTCATGCGGTGAAGATCCTGCTGAACAGGAGGAACAACGTGATATATTTATTGAAGAAGGAGCTGTGGTGGAATGCGTGGCGATCAATACCACCTCAGGTCCTGTCTATATAGGTAAAGACGCTGTTTTGATGGAAGGAGCCTGTATCCGCGGTCCATTTGCGGTCTGTGAAGGGGGCGAAGTGAGAATGGGCTCAAAGATTTATGAGGGAACAACGATAGGCCCCCATTGTAAAGTAGGAGGAGAGGTGTCAAATACAGTCTTTTTCGGTTACAGCAACAAGGCTCACGACGGCTATCTCGGGAATGCTGTGATAGGGGAATGGTGTAATATCGGAGCCGGTACCAATGCCTCTAACCTGAAGAATGACTATTCCCTAATACGCGTCTGGAATTATGCCACGGGTTCATTTA
This sequence comes from Muribaculaceae bacterium, assembly GCA_022509205.1. Lineage (GTDB taxonomy): Bacteria > Bacteroidota > Bacteroidia > Bacteroidales > Muribaculaceae > Lepagella. The sequence continues at coordinate 28,359 of JAFLTR010000027.1, forward strand.
TGAAGACAGACCTCCAGTTTTGCGGCTTGATAATGGGTGATCATTCCAAGATAGGGGTCAACTGTATGATTAATACAGCAACTGTGATAGGAGTCGGAGTGAATCTGCATGGAGCGGGTTTTCCTCGCACATTCGTGCCCTGTTTCAGTGAAGGGAGTCCGACTTCCGGTTTCTCTCATATTTCGCTCAAGAAATTCCTTGAAACGGCTACTCGCGTAATGTCTCGCCGTTCACATACCCTCTCTGAAGCGGACCAGTCACTGCTTACGCACATCTATGACACTTCCTCCTCCCCTTCCGCTTAAACATTGCAGGGTTGTAAATCATCATAACCCTAAACTTTTATTTGGATAAAAATCTAAAATTCATTAACTTTGCAAACGAAATAAGGCGTAGAATGCCGGAAGCAGCACTAAGCGACTGAGTGATAGTTGTTTAGTGGCTGTTTTAGGTGTGTGGGTCAAAAGTGTAAATTGAGACTATGTGTCTGCGAATTTATATGGCCTGGCGTCTTTTCAGGAGAAAAATAAGAATAATTAACAATAAAAAACAAAGCGACAAAGAATGCCAACGATTCAGCAATTAGTAAGAAAAGGCAGGGTAGCTCTCGAAGATAAGAGCAAGAGCCCGGCTCTGGATTCATGTCCGCAGCGTCGTGGAGTGTGTGTGCGTGTTTACACCACCACTCCCAAGAAACCTAACTCAGCAATGAGAAAGGTGGCGCGTGTGCGTCTCACCAACGGTAAGGAGGTAAACTCCTACATACCGGGAGAGGGTCACAATCTACAGGAACACTCCATCGTAATGGTGAGAGGCGGTAGGGTAAAAGACCTTCCGGGTGTGCGTTATCACATCGTCAGAGGTACTCTCGATACAGCCGGCGTGCAGGGAAGAACCCAGAGACGTTCCAAATACGGAGCTAAGAGACCTAAAGCTGCCAAAAAGTAAAAATTATTAAGAACTAAGGCCGGGGCTAACTCCGCAGGCCTTATTCAAAGTTAAACAAGTCCCCGGGAAGGGGAGGATGTGGTTGAGTAAACCGCCGGGCAAGAGAGCCAAAGAGAGCGGTTGAAGCGAAAGAAAGATCACAGCCAAAAACATTAAACAAAAATGAGAAAAGCTAAGCCAAAGAAAAGGGTTATTTTGCCCGATCCTGTGTTCCACGACGTAAGGGTTACAAAGTTTGTCAACCATCTGATGTACGACGGCAAGAAGAGCACAGCTTATACAATTTTCTATACTGCGCTTGACGTAGTGAAGGCTAAGATGCCGAATGAGGAAAGAAGCGCACTCGATATCTGGAAAAAAGCGCTCGAGAATATTACTCCTCAAGTGGAAGTGAAGAGCCGCCGTGTGGGTGGTGCCACTTTCCAGGTGCCTACAGAAATCAGGCCCGACCGCAAAGAATCAATATCAATGAAAAATCTCATTCAATATGCACGCAAGAGAGGCGGAAAGACTATGGCCGACAAGCTTGCTGCAGAAATCGTGGACGCATTTAATGACCAGGGTGGAGCTTTCAAGAGGAAAGAAGATATGCACCGTATGGCAGAGGCAAACCGCGCTTTCGCACATTTCAGATTTTAATTGATTCATTGAGACAATGGCAAAACACGAAGATCTTAATTTGACGCGTAATATCGGCATCATGGCCCACATCGATGCCGGCAAAACCACTACATCAGAACGTATCCTTTTCTACACCGGTCTTACCCATAAGATCGGCGAGGTGCACGACGGTGCTGCTACAATGGACTGGATGGAGCAGGAGCAGGAAAGAGGTATCACCATTACGTCTGCTGCCACCACCACGTTCTGGAATTATAACGGCGACAAATATAAAATCAATCTTATAGACACTCCGGGACACGTAGACTTCACCGTAGAGGTGGAGCGTTCTCTGCGTGTGCTTGACGGTGCCGTGGCTGCATTCTGTGCAGTGGGTGGTGTGGAACCCCAGAGTGAGACAGTATGGCGTCAGGCCGATAAGTATAATGTGCCAAGGATCGGTTATGTAAACAAGATGGACCGTTCCGGCGCAAACTTCTTCGAGGTGGTGAGACAGGTGAAAGAGGTGCTCGGAGCCACTCCGCTTCCTATTCAGATTCCGATCGGAGCAGAGGAGACTTTCAAAGGTGTGGTAGACCTCGTGACCATGAAGGCTATTTTCTGGCACGACGAGACTATGGGAGCCGAATATACAGTGTCTGAAATTCCATCCAACCTCAAGGAAGAGGCCGAAGAATGGCGCGACAAGATGCTTGAGACTCTCGCCGAACACGACGAGACCCTCATGGAGAAATATTTCGAAGATCCATCCACAATTACTGAGGAGGAGATAAAGGCAGCTATACGTAAGGCTACACTTTCAATGGCTGTCAATCCTATGATATGTGGTTCTTCATTTAAGAATAAAGGAGTGCAGACCCTTCTCGATGCTGTATGCGCATATCTTCCGAGTCCGGAAGACGCAGGCATAGTGGAGGGTCATGCTGTTGACGATCCTGACCAGATCGAGACACGCGAACCGAGTCCGGAAGCCCCGATGTGTTCTCTGGCTTTCAAGATCGCCACAGATCCTTATGTAGGCCGTCTCTGTTTCTTCAGAGTTTATTCCGGCGCGATGAACAGCGGAAGCTATGTGCTTAACACACGTTCCGGAAAGAAGGAAAGAGTGTCGCGTCTGTTCCAGATGCATTCCAACAAGCAGAATCCCAAGGAGGTGATCGGCTGCGGCGACATAGGTGCCGGTGTAGGATTCAAAGATATCCGTACCGGCGACACCCTCTGCGACGAGAATGCTCCTATAGTGCTTGAATCCATGGAATTCCCGGATCCTGTGATCGGTATCGCAGTAGAACCCAAGACCCAGAAAGATCTTGATAAACTTGGTGTAGGTCTCCAGAAACTTGCTGAGGAGGATCCGACTTTCCGCGTTGAAACCAACGAGGAGACCGGTCAAACTGTAATCAGCGGTATGGGTGAGCTCCACCTCGATATCATCATCGACCGTCTGAAGAGAGAATTCAAGGTGGAATGTAACCAGGGACGTCCTCAGGTAACTTATAAAGAAGCTATCACAAAACCGGTGGAACTTCGTGAAGTATTCAAGAAACAGACCGGTGGTCGTGGTAAGTTTGCCGACATTATCGTAAGAATCGAACCTGTAGATGAAGGATTTGAGGGTAGCCTCCAGTTCGTCGATGAGGTGAAAGGCGGTAATGTGCCTAAGGAATATATCCCGAGTGTGCAGAAAGGTTTCCAGACTGCCATGAAGAATGGTGTGCTTGCCGGTTATCCGGTTGAAAAACTTAAAGTGACCCTTCTTGATGGAAGTTACCATCCTGTAGACTCCGACCAGCTTTCATTTGAGCTTGCCGCTATTCAGGCATTCAAGAAGGGAAGCGAGAAAGCAGGACCGGTGCTCCTGGAGCCTATAATGAAAATTGAAGTGGTTACCCCGGAGGAGAGCATGGGTGACGTTATCGGCGACCTTAACAAGCGTCGTGGACAGGTGGAAGGTATGGAGACAAGCCGCAGCGGTGCAAGAATCGTGAAAGCTAAGGCTCCGTTGGCCGAAATGTTCGGATATGTCACAGCTTTGCGTACTATCACTTCCGGTAGGGCCACCAGCACAATGTCGTTCAGCCACTATGCCGAGGTGAGCAACTCGATAGCAAAGAATGTGCTCACAGAGGTGCAGGGCCGTGTTGACCTGTTGAAATAAAAACAAGAAACCAAATATGAATCAGAAAATCAGAATCAAACTAAAGTCTTACGATCATAATCTGGTCGATAAGTCTGCGGAGAAGATCGTAAAGACTGTAAAGTCAACCGGAGCTGTTGTCAGTGGCCCGATACCATTGCCGACCCATAAGAGGATCTTTACCGTGAACCGTTCCACATTCGTGAACAAGAAAAGCCGTGAGCAATTCCAGTTGTCGAGCTATCAGAGACTTATTGATATCTATAGCTCCACCACAAAGACAGTGGATGCCTTGATGAAGCTCGAGCTTCCCAGCGGCGTTGACGTATCAATCAAAGTGTAATCAAAAATTTAGCTGTAATAAAGAGCTAATAAATAATTAAAAACATCACAAGAAATGCCAGGATTATT
>JAFLTR010000028.1 GCA_022509205.1 Muribaculaceae bacterium
CTTTCCATCCGTAAATATTGAGGCCTCGAACATGATAGAATCATTGCCAAATGAGTCACGGACATATTGAATTTCACTCTCTGAGCCTTCAAATGAGAGAGCAAATATCCTTTCTTGATAAAGTCCGGATGGTAGAATTTTCTCTCAAAATGGAGATAGAGATGTGGTTTAATGTCAAATTGATCCTTGAAAACCGGTGTATTTTGCTTTTGTAAATATTGTTCTTTCATGTAAAATTAGGTTAGGTATTATATAATAAAATCGATTCTCTCGCCTTCTTTTCAGCTTGCTGTGAGCCAAAAATCGAAGATTTTCAGGCTCATTCTCCCGTCAAAAAAGGTATCACCTTTTGGGTACGGGGAATTAGGCTACCTCAAGGAATAAATTCCTTGATTTTTAAAGAATTATTCTCTGAAATAAAGAGCCGTCATGTTTTCAATGCAAATATAAGTCAAAACAATCAAAATTTTCAGGTAAATTCCAATAAAATTTCTTTGACTGCTCCTGCCAATCTTGATTGGCAAAACGGTATGTCTATGTATGGTTCCCTTCAAAAGATTTTTTGCCTGAAAAAAGAAAAAATATAATGAGGGCATAGGAACTAAAACTGGTATTGAAATAAGAGTAAATCGATGAGGATAAAAAAGGATGAATTTAAAGTGTTCGTTCAGTTTTTTTAGTTATATATATACTAACATTATTGAACAATTATTTATGAACAATTTTCTGATGGCATTGAAGAGGCAAGAATAAGATTATTTTCTTTTAAAGGGGACTAGTTCTTTTAATAAAATTGGGTAGAAACTTTTATCTAAATCTACCCAATAAATTCTATGCAACCTTAGTGGACTTTTCTTTCTCTGGTTTAAGGATTGTCTTTTTATTTGCCCTATCTTTTTTCTTTTTCTCGGGGACCATTCTTAACAACCCTAATTGTTCGGCTTCCTTTTGAGTCAATCCGAAGAATTTAGGAGTTCCTGGTTTTACTTTAATTTTTCCATCAATCTTCCCATACAGCACCCAATCAATAACTTTACGGTTAGCGATGTCAACTTTCCGATTGTCATAGTTGATGTATATAGCAGTAATCTTGTTGCCGTATTCATGCCCAAGACCTGCTGAGATTGTTTCTACCGGTATATCAAGACTCGACGCTATTGAAGCCCAGGAATGACGAGCATAATAAGTGGTCAGTTTAGGAAATAGTGGGGCATATTTTTTCTTGCCACCTAATCCGCTTCTAGTAACCGGTCCAATCTTCTGAAGATTCTTATTCATTTTCTTCCGGAAGAAGACATCAGAATCCCAATGATCCAAAATATCGAGTAGATAATTTTCGCCTCGATATTTTTCTATCAAAGCCAAAGCTTCCGGTTCCACTTTCATTGAGAAGAAATGATTAGTCTTTGTTCTATGGAATTCTATGCGGCCTTTGACGATTTCTTTCAGATTACAAAGGTCAACATTGTTTATTCCCATCAGGTAAAACATAAGTAGAAAATAATCCCGGTATTTCTTAGAATGTTCTTCGCAATCGAAAAAGATAAGCTGACAAAGTTCTTCAACTGACAAATCACGTTTGGCTGTCACTTCGTTTTTAATCTTAAATCTCCGGAAAGGATAATGTTGTGTTATATTGTCTTCAATGGCATCGTTGAAGACGGTTCTTATGTTTCTGAAATGGATATTACGGCTGTTCTTGGATTTTGCTGTCTCAGCCATGAATTTATCAAAGTCGGAAAGCCATTCCACCGTGATATCCTCAAATTTCAAATTATCTAAAGATATTTTACCTGAAAGAGAAGTAAATGCAGTCAGACGATTCAGCGTGTGTTCAAAAGTTCTTTTACTACCCTCACTCATTCGAGCTGCATACTTGTTGAAACGGTAGAGAAATGAAGACTGATCTTCTTTATTTTTCTTTTTCTCAGGGTCAACCTCTATAAGAAAACTGTCCCTAATATCTGAGGCTGTCATTCCAGTCAATTTATGCTCTCTCGTTAGCCAGATGATATGAGAGTCTAACTTCTGTTTCATCTCGTTGAGATAAGCCGTAAGGACAAATTTTTCCGGATGATTGATTACTCCTCCGTCCTCCCATTGTTCAGGAAGGAGTTTTGCATCTAGAGAAACGTAACTGGTTTTGTTACCATGTCCGATTGCGATTTTCATTATCGCCGGTTGTCCTGGCTTCACCCTGCGACAATCCAAATAAAATTTAGTGCTCGCCATACTTAAAATGTCGAGGCCAACATAAAAAGGGATTTCTGCTGTAAAACGGTTACCTTGCACCCTTAAATTATGTGCAAGGAAATGTGCAAGGTTAATTCATCTTACATGTGCAAAAAGCATCCTTTTTGTGCATGAACCTCATTTTTTTTAAGCCGGTTTCAAGCTTTTTAGAAAGCAAAAACACTGATTAAATCGCCTTAATCGGTTTATAATCAGTGTTTTATTTCTGGTGGTCCCACTAGGGCTTGAACCTAGGACTCCCTGATTATGAGTCAGGTGCTCTAACCAACTGAGCTATGGGACCCGCCTTATTGCGTCTGCAAAATTAACAATTAATTCGGAACCTGCAAAAAATTATTGCAGTTTTTAAACTCAACTCAATTTTTCCTGCTAATAGCCACGCGGATTAAAAGAAAATTATTAACTTTGCCATAAGGTCTTTTCTAAACCTTGGAGCCAAAGCGCTGTCAATACAGAAAGGCCTTTAATTCTCTCAGCCTAAGAGCTGGCGAATAACCTTAATTGTAAAAACAATAACAATCTTTTAATATGAAGCTCAACTTTTTTCTTTCGGCTGCCTTGATAGCCGGTTCTTCCTTGGTTTCTTTCGCACAGACGCATGTGGAAGGAGAGGAATACTATCGTGCCGACCAACTTTCCAACGCGAAAGAGTTGCTCCAACGCAATTACAACAACGCCGGCACTGATAAAGCTGTAAGCGAATACTATCTCGGTCTCATCTCACTTGATGAGGGCGACGTTGCCGCTGCGCAAGAACACTTCAAAAAAGGTGTATCAATCAATGCCGAGTATCCGTTCAATTATGTAGGACTTGGCGAGGTGGCTCTTAGAAACAATCAGAAAAAAGAGGCCGAAAATTTCTTCAAGGATGCAAAGAGCCATGCCGGCAAAGATAAGGATGCCAAGGCATCTCTCGACATTGCCATAGCTCGCGCTTATTATAATGTAGACCCTACTTTATATGCCAAAGAGATCGACAAGAACGTGCTTCAGGCTCAAAAGGATTCCCCCAAACAGGGGCCGGCTTATACTAATGCCGACATATATCTGTTTGAAGGAGACCGCAAGAAAGACCTCAAAGATTTCGGAGGTGCAGGCAACCAATATGAGATGGCCACTACCTACAATCCTAATGCCACAGAAGCATACGTGAAATATGCCGAACTCTTTACCCAGGTGAATCCTCAGTATGCTATCAACATGCTTAACAACCTGCTGAATGTTAATCCGGAATCAGCATTGGGTCAAAGAGAACTCGCCAAAGCATATCTGAATGCCAAGCAATACAAACAGGCTGCAAACCAGTATAAGAAATATGTAAATAATCCCAATCACTTCAAGCAGGATGAAAATCAGCTTTCATATCTCCTCTTCGTTGATGGAGAATATCAGGAGGGTTATGATTTCGCTTCCGGTTTGCTCAAACAGAATCCCTCAGATTTCACGGCACAGCGTTTCCAATTCATGAACGCTGCTCAGATCCCGGCCCTCAAAGACCAACTCGTGCCTCTCGCAGAAGGACTCGTAGCTGCTCACAAAGCAAATCCTGACAACAAATTCGCACCAATCGACTATAACCTTATCAGCGATGAACTTGCAAGCAATGGCAAACAAGCTGAGGCGGAAGAACTTCTTCAAGAGGCAATCGACAACGATCCGACTAACCGCGACTATTACAAACAGCTTGCTCTCGTTTATGTGAAAGATCAGAACCTTGCCAAAGCTGCCGACACATTCCAAGGTTATATAGATAATTCGGAAAATCCTGGTTACAACGATTATTTACAGCTTGCCACCTACGCTTTCTACGGTGGTGAACAAAAACGTAGCGAAAACGAAACAGATGCAGCTAATACATTCTATCAGAAATCAAGCGCAGCAGCCGACAAGGCTTTGTCTATAACAAACCAATATCCCAAGCCGCTCAAGATTAAGGGTGACATAGCAAAGCAAACTGCTCCCGCTGAGGAAGTGAACTCCGCGGCAGTGCCTTTCTACACTGAAGGTATCGCCGTGTTCGAGGCTCTTCCGGAACAGGACAGAACAAGATATAATTCTGATGCAAAAGAGATGTATAACTATATGGGTAATTACTATCTCGACCAGAAGGATCTTGACACTGCTCTGACCTATTTCAATAAATTCCTCGAAATCGACCCCAACAACGAGGGCTACAGGAAATTTGTTGAAGGTCTGCAAAAATAAAATCAGATCCTCATTATGCTCTTATGCCCTATGAAATAAATCCACTTTATTTCATAGGGTTTATTTGTCTATTTCCACTATAAAATTTCGACTTAATGTCTGAAAAAATACGTATCAAGAGAGGTCTTGACATACCTTTGGCCGGGAAACCTTCTAATGAGGTGACTATGGATTCCGGTTCAAAATTATTCGCTATATTCCCCGATGATTTTCCGGGTCCTGTATGGAAAACATCCCGAAAAGTTGGCGACAAGGTTGAAGCAGGCGATATCCTTTTTTTCGACAAGAATTCCGAATCACTATCTCTTGTTGCTCCTGTGAGGGGAGAAATCAAGGAGATTAACCGAGGGGAAAGACGCCACATAAATTTTATAAGTATAGAGGTCGATTTCTCCAACCCAAAAGCATCCGTATCAACATTGTCTGAATCTTCCGGGGATTTTAAGGATAAACTTCAAAGATCCGGTCTATGGTCAATGATGCGACAACGTCCTTATGACATTGTGCCCGAACCAGATAAGCAGCCAAGAGATATCTTTGTGACAGCTTTTGACTCTGCACCTCTATCGGGAGAGATTATAACATCCGATGACCACGAATGGCTTGAAAAGGGTCTTGCCGAACTCGCAAAACTAACACCGGGAAAAGTCTATCTGGATATACGTTATGGTCAGGGTCTTACTTCAAATGTTGCCATTGTTACAGAATTTGAGGGCCCACATCCCGCCGGAAACGTAGGACCACAGATTGCAGCCATAAAACCGGTAAACAAGGGTGAAACTGTCTGGACTCTCGATGCCCGAACCGCCGTTAGAATCGGCAAACTTTCCGAAGGTATCCCCGATTATGAAACCCTCGTGGCTGTCACCGGACCGGAGGTCAATAACCCTCACCTTGTAAAAACAATAGTGGGTGCCTCTATCGAAGGTATACTTAAAGGATTAGTGGATGATTTTGCCGGAAAGCGTATTATCTCAGGGAATGTCTTGACAGGAGAGAAAGTCGGGTTAGACGGTTTCATCCGTTACCCATATAGGCAGATAACAGTCATACCGGAAGGAGACGATGCCGATGAATTCATGGGGTGGGCATCTATGAGCCCGGAAAAATTCTCAGTAAAAAGGACATTCCCGGCATTTATTCGCGGACTTTCCAAACCATTCAATTTCGATGCACGCGTTAAAGGTGGAAAAAGAGCCATGATTCTCAGTGGTGAGTACGATAAGGTTTTCCCATTCGATATCTATCCGGAGTACCTTTTAAAAGCCATTATGGCAAAAGATATCGACCGCATGGAAAAACTTGGAATCTACGAAGTGGCACCCGAAGATTTCGCACTACCTGAATTTGTAGACACTTCAAAACAGGAACTCCAGAAAACTGTAAAAGAAGGTCTTGACTACCTCAGAAAAGAACTAAGTTGATAATCAAAAATCAATCATACCGGTTTCACCGGGAAAATTTTAGTGAGATCCACTATACTTCAACCTGTCTGTATCCATGAAAGGATTAAAGAAAAAAATTGATAATGTAAAACCTCATTTCGAAAAGGGAGGAAAATTTTCCAAACTTCATTCGGTTTTCGATGGGTTCTATACATTCCTTTTCACTCCCAACGAGACTTCCCGATCCGGAGTGCATATACATGATTCCAACGATTCGAAACGCACTATGATCACAGTGGTGATCGCCCTTCTCCCATGTGTGCTCTTCGGGATGTGGAATATCGGATTGCAACATAACATGGCTATAGGTGACCCTGACAGAGCCTTCTTCCGAATGTTCTTTTATGGATTCTTCGCCGTTTTGCCTCAAATACTTACAGCCTATATTGTAGGACTTGGTATAGAATTTATCGTTGCACAGATTCGAGGACATGAAATTCAGGAAGGATTTCTTGTATCAGGCATCCTTATTCCAATGATATGCCCAGTCGATACTCCTTGCTGGATGTTGGCTGTTTCTGTGGCTTTCGCAGTGATTTTCGCAAAAGAGGTATTTGGTGGCACAGGCTATAATTTCCTGAATGTAGCCCTGGTGACGCGTGCTTTCCTATTTTTTGCCTACCCCTCAAAGATGAGCGGCGATAATGTCTTTGTATCTTTGGGCAATCAAACTGCAGTCGACGGTTATTCAGGTGCGACACCTCTCGGCCAACTGGCATCAGCTACCGGAGGCGACGCACAGGTGCTAAATGTGGTGGGAGATCCTCTTTCATTCACCGACATGTTCTTCGGTTTCTATCCGGGTTCATGGGGAGAGACATCCACCTTCTGTATACTGATAGGATTAGGCATACTTCTTCTCACAGGCATAGCTTCCTGGAAAATAATTTTCTCGGCAGTCTTCGGAGGTTTTTTTATGGGTGTAGTGGCCCATCATTTCGCCAACGAACTTTATCCGGTCACCTACCTCTTACCCTGGGAGCAACTTAGTCTGGGAGGCTTCGCTTTTGCCGTTACGTTTATGGCCACCGATCCCGTCACAGCCTGCCGTACAGAAGCCGGAAAATACATCTACGGTTTCCTTATAGGAGCCATTGCAATTCTAATACGCTGCTATAATACAGGCTATCCGGAGGGCGCCATGCTTGCAGTGCTCCTGATGAACTGCTTTGCACCGCTCATCGATTATATTGTAGTGAACGGGAATATCAACCGTCGAATGAAACGTCTGGTGCCTAACGATTAAAACCTCTGCCGCCATGAACAAAAACAGTAATGTCTATACCATAATCTATTCAATAGTGCTTGTTGTCGTGGTAGGGGTCGTGTTGTCTGTGGTCTATCAGGCGTTAAGACCCAAGCAACTTGAAAATATTGCCAACGACACAAAAAAGCAGATTCTTGCATCAGCCCATATATCTCCCGAAAAAGATGAGACGGTTGCCAGTCTTTTCGATTCCCACATCGTCTCAAGCTATCTTGTGAATTTTACCGGTCAACGGGTGGATAATGATATCAATCCTTTTGATATTAATATGGCCTTGGAAATCAAAAAACCGGCTGATCAGCGTCTTCTGCCGGTCTATGAATGTTCCACAAATGACGGGATGAAATTCATTGTGCCGGTTTATGGCGCCGGTCTTTGGGGCCCTATCTGGGGTTACGTGGCTTTTGATTCCAACGGTGACACTATCTATGGCGCATATTTCAGCCATGAAGGAGAAACCCCGGGTCTGGGAGCTGAAATTGAAAAGCCCGCTTTCCAAAACCAATTCGAAGGAAAAAATATTTTCGGGTCTGACGGTCAGTTCACATCCATCGCCGTTGTTAAGACCGGTAAAGAACCTCAAGGAAAAGCATGGGTACATGCTGTCAGCGGGGGAACAATCACAAGTCAGGGAGTGCAAAAAATGCTTTACGATTCCCTTGAACCATATTCCGCATTCTTCTCTAATCTTGCCGATGGTCAAAGCATCGTGCAGGATGAAGGCAACAATAACATCGCTCCCGAAGGATTCCAAGGCGATGAAGATAAAGCCAAAGGATTAGAACTTCAACCACAAGAACTTTAAGTCATGAAAATAAGTAAGACTTGGCTTCCACTCGTTAATCCTCTCTCAAAAGACAATCCCGTTATAGTTCAGGTGCTGGGTATATGTTCAGCCCTTGCTGTGACAGCCAAACTTGAGCCGGCAGTCGTAATGACTATTTCTGTCACGGCAGTGCTCGCCTTTGCCAATGTAATAATTTCCCTGCTCAGAAACACTATCCCCAACTCGATACGTATCATTGTGCAACTGGTGGTGGTGGCTGCTCTTGTGGTTATTGTCGACCAAGTGCTGAAAGCATGGAATTATGAAGTGTCAAAGGCACTTTCGGTGTTCATAGGCTTAATAATCACCAACTGTATAATAATGGGGCGTCTTGAAGCTTTTGCCATGAGCAACAGGCCCTGGCCGGCATTTCTTGACGGAATTGGCAATGCTCTCGGATATGGCATTATTCTGATAATTGTGGCATTCATTCGTGAGCTCCTGGGATCCGGATCAATCTTCGGTTATCAGGTAATACCACAGTGGTGGTACGATGCCGGTTATCAGAATAACGGCATGATGATTCTTCCACCTATGGCACTTATCACTGTGGCTTGCATTATTTGGGTGCACAGGGCTAAAAACAAAGATCTTCAGGAAAAATAATTATCTGTCAGAAAATATTTCCTATTAAAATACACCCTCTGGTGATTTAATTAAAATACACCCTCTGGTGATTTAAAAACCCGTTAACTGAAAACGAAATTAAATGGAAAACCTCAATATATTCATTCGCTCGATATTTGTCGACAACATGATCTTTGCCTACTTTCTGGGCATGTGTTCTTTCCTGGCAGTATCGAAAAATGTAAAGACATCCTTCGGACTTGGCATTGCGGTTTGTTTTGTTCTTATCATCGCTTTGCCCGTTACATGGTGCATCAACCAATATATACTTGTGCCCGGTGCCCTGTCTTGGCTCGGTGAGCATTATCAGGATGCCGACCTCAGCTTTCTTGGTCTCATAATGTTCATATCCGTGATTGCCGCGCTCGTGCAGATTGTAGAAATGGTGATAGAGAAATACTCTCCATCACTCTATGCATCGCTGGGAATTTTCCTACCCCTTATAGCTGTGAATTGTGCGATTCTTGGTGCCGTGCTTTTTATGCAACAACGAGATTTTCCCAATCCTTGGACAGCTACAGTATATGGAGCCGGATCAGGTGTAGGTTGGCTTTTGGCAATAACATGTCTGGCGGCCATTCGGGAACGCCTTGCATATAGCAAAATCCCTGCCCCCCTCCGTGGTATCGGCATCACTTTCATAATCACCGGACTTATGGGGATTGCCTTCATGAGTTTCCTTGGCATCAAAATTTAATCTCAACAATTCAACAACGACTTAAAACCTCTATATGTCAATTCTGAATATGGTTCATTGGAATGGAGTGGTTGTAGCCGCTTTGATATTCCTTTCTATAGTCCTGGTGCTTGTCATCATCCTGCTTCTTGCCAAGAAATGGCTTGTGGCCGGTGGCGATGTCATGATTACAATTAATGGGGGGAAAAAAGAACTCCCTGCACAAGCCGGTAAAACCTTACTCACTACTCTTGCCGAGGGTGGAGTTCACTTGTCGTCGGCATGTGGCGGAAAGGGCAGTTGCGGTCAATGCAAGCTTCAAGTGACGGAAGGAGGTGGTGATATGCTACCTACAGAGGCTGTGCATTTCACTCGCAAACAGATAAAGGATCATTGGAGACTCGGTTGCCAGGTAAAAGTGAAAAACGATCTTCATATAGAAATAGATGAAGCTGCTCTCGATGTCAAAGAATATGAATGCGTGGTGATCTCTAATAAGAACGTAGCCACATTCATGAAAGAGTTTATCGTACAGCTTCCGGAAGGAGAACACATGAACTTCATTCCCGGCTCCTATTCCCAGATTCGGATCCCGAAATATGAAATCGACTATGACAAGGATTTCGACAAAGAACTGATAGGGGAAGAGTATCTGCCGGCCTGGAAGAATTTCGGGTTGTTCGGTCTGAAGGCTAAAAACACCGAAGAGACCGTAAGAGCTTATTCAATGGCCAATTATCCCGAAGAGGGCGACCGGTTCATGCTTACCGTCAGAATCGCCACTCCCCCATTCAAACCAAAGCCACAGGTAGGTTTTATGGATGTGCCCCCGGGTATAGCGTCATCTTACATCTTCTCGCTGAAACCCGGTGATAAGGTTCTTATGAGTGGTCCTTACGGAGATTTCCATCCTATAATCAACTCCAAAGCCGAAATGATTTGGGTAGGTGGTGGAGCCGGTATGGCACCTCTGCGGGCTCAGATAATGTGGATGACCAAAACACGGCATTGCACCGACAGGAAAATGTCTTATTTCTATGGTGCAAGAGCCCTCAACGAAGTGTTCTATCTTGAAGACTTCCTCGCCCTTGAAAAAGAATTCCCCAACTTCAAGTTCTATCTTGCTCTCGACCGTCCCGACCCGGCAGCCGATGCCGCAGGGGTGGAATATACTCCGGGGTTCGTACATCAGGTCATGTATGAGAAATATCTGAAAGACCATGAAAATCCTGAGGATATAGAATATTATATGTGTGGTCCAGGTCCGATGAGTAATGCCGTAAATAATATGCTCTACAACCTTGGAGTAGAGCCGGAATCAATCCACTATGATAACTTCGGGGGCTAATTTCTCAAACAAATTTTCATCTTAAATACTTAACATCATGCAAAGAGATACAGAAATATTCGATATTATTGATCGTGAACATCTTCGTCAGAGAAGAGGCATCGAACTGATTGCCAGTGAAAATTTCGTAAGTGATGAAGTGATGCGTGCAATGGGTTCATGCCTTACCAACAAATATGCGGAAGGCTATCCCGGACATCGCTATTACGGAGGCTGTCAGATTGTAGATGAGGCGGAGAATCTCGCCATTGACAGGGCAAAGAAACTCTTCGAGGCGGAATGGGTGAATGTACAGCCCCACAGCGGAGCCCAGGCCAATATGGCTGTGTTTATGGCTGTCCTCGAGCCGGGCGACACTTTCCTCGGTATGGATCTCAGTCATGGCGGACACCTCAGCCATGGTAGCCCTGTAAACTTTTCCGGCCTTCATTTTAAACCGATAAGCTATTCTGTTGACCCTGACACCGGAAGAGTGAACTATGAAGAGATGGAGCAAAAAGCCCGTGAACACAAACCGAAATTGATAATTGCCGGTGCCAGTGCTTATAGCCGTGAATGGGATTATGCCCGCATAAGAAAACTTGCCGATGAAATCGGAGCAATCTTCATGGTGGATATGGCTCATCCGGCCGGTCTGATCGCAGCAGGACTTCTGGAGAATCCATTGAAACACGCTCATATCGTCACCACCACCACTCATAAAACTTTGCGTGGACCGCGTGGAGGAATGATCCTAATGGGTAAGGATTTCGATAATCCCTGGGGCAAGAAGACTCCTAAAGGAGAAGTAAAGAAAATGTCAGCCCTACTTGATTCCGCGGTGTTCCCGGGTGTGCAAGGTGGCCCGTTGGAACATGTAATTGCTGCAAAGGCCGTGGCATTCGGTGAGGCTCTCCAGCCTGAATGGAAAGAATATGCCCTGCAGGTACAGAAAAATGCAAAAGCTCTTGCCGATGCTCTCATCAAAAGAGGGTATAAGATTATCTCTGACGGCACAGACAATCATTCCATGCTCGTAGACTTGCGTCCGAAATTTCCAGAGATGAGTGGAAAAAAAGCAGAACGTGTGCTTGTAGATGCCGACATAACAGCCAACAAGAATATGGTGCCATACGACAGTCGCAGCCCTTTCCTTACTTCAGGGCTACGTTTCGGAACAGCAGCTATAACCACTCGTGGTGCGAAAGAAGAAATGATGGAGAAAATAGCTGAACTAATAGATGAAGTGCTCACTCATGCTGACGAACCCGAAATAATTGCAAAAGTGCGTTCCGAAGTCAATGAAATGATGAACTCATATCCTATGTTCGCTTGGTAAAATAGAATCTTAGAATAGTTTCAGATTATTTTCTCAGATATTTTACCAGAAAATCATAAAAGAACCTCATTTCTTTTATCGGGAAATGAGGTTTATTACTTTTGATAGTGTGGTCCAATTTTTAGGGCTCTTCTTCCACTTATTTTTTACTGTCGATGGCCTGTTTCAAATCCGCCTTTAAATCCTCCACATCCTCTAATCCTATTGATAGCCGAACCGTGGTAGGCCTTACATCCATCTCTCTTCTCTCTTCATCACTCAAGGTTACAAAGATAGTGCTATATGGATGAATTGCAAGCGACCGGTTGTCAAACAGGTTGGTAGCCCTGTGAATCAACTTAAGCCGGTTAATGAATCCATAACAACTTTCTGCGTCCACCAGGTCAAAAGTAACCATTGCTCCTGCGGTGTCACCGTACAGTTCTTTAGCGAGGTTGTGATTTGGATGGCTATCAAGACCTATATACCCCACTGACATCACTTCCGGCAGACTCTCCAAAAATTCTGCTATTTCTTTTGCTGTCTGAGCCTGACGCTTATATCTTACATCAAGCGTTTCAAGTCCCAACACTTGCATATATGCAGCCTGAGGAGTCATATAACCGCCAAGGTTAAACACCATCTCTTTCTTTATTCGTTCTGAAATAGTCGGGAAATTTCCGTAGTCTATTATAAGCCCACCTAAACTCGTTGCCCCTCCGGAAATATATTTGGTAGAAGATACAACCTGAAAATCAAGCCCTATTTTTCTTCCGTCAAACTCGGTAAAAGGAATGATAGTAGTGTCTGCTATCAATGGAATCCCCCATTTTTTGGTTATCTTAGCCAGTTCCCGTGTATCGGCCACTTCAGTCTGGGGGTTTGTAACACTCTCAAGAAAAACACAACAAGTGTCAGCATCAACCGCTCTTTCCACCTCAGAAACATTACACAGGTCTACAAGTCTGGGTTCCACGCCGAAACGCTCCAAAGTACGTGTAACAAGCAGATAAGTATTGCCGAACATGTGTTTTGAAGAAACGATATTCTTGCCTGCTGATGCCACACTCATTAACATGGCACTGATAGCAGCCATCCCGCTATTAAAGGCACTCACTTCCCGAGCTCCGGTCAGATTAATGACCCTCTCTTCAAAATGCATCACGGTTGGATTCAATACCCGTGAATAATCAGGCACAATGACTTTTCCGGCGAAAACGTCAGACATATACGCAGCATCATCAAACTCATAAGCCATACTGTTATAAACCGGGATCTGCAACGCATCCCATGCATCTCGGCGTGAAAACGGAGTATGGATTGCCTTGGTGCTCTTTTTCATAATATTCAAATTTCTTGTTAATATACTATAGAAAAATTAATTTTGCAAATGAAGTTGTTTAAACTTATTTTTTATTAAGTTTTCTTCATATTGGCAAGCACATTTTCTTCATTTTCAAGTAGAAAAGATGGAGCCCCGAAGCCGGATGAAAGACTGGAGAAAAAGCCTCTAAGATGATGAAATTTTAATAAAAAGACACTTTTAACACTTCTTTTTATTTTTCATTTATAAATAAGGTTAAACAACATCAGAAGTTATATGGATCATTCAGGGAATGTGGCGACGTTTGAATTCAGGCAGCCGTTCCAGCTGGAACGAGGTGGCTATTTGCCTTCTTTATCAATAACATACCACACCTATGGCAAACTCAACGAGCGACGTGACAACTGTATCTGGGTATGTCATGCACTTACTGCCAACAGCGATGTGGCTGACTGGTGGCCCCACACTGTTGTAAAGGGAGGTTTCCTCGACCCGGAAAAATATTTCATAGTATGTGCTAATATAATAGGCTCTTGTTATGGGTCTACAGGCCCTCTTTCCATAGACCCCTCTACGGGACAGCCCTGGTATGATTCTTTCCCGAAACTTTCGATACGGGATATCGCTCGCGCTCATATTCTTTTGGCCGACCACCTACGCCTCTCCTCCATCTTCTCAATAATAGGTAGCTCTGTGGGAGGATTCCAGGCTATAGAATGGGCCATAATAGAGCCTCATCGTTTCCGTAGCCTTGTGTTGATAGCCACCTCCGTGTATGCTTCACCATGGTCGATCGCCATCAACGAAACCCAACGAATGGCAATAGAAGCTGACAAAACTTATGGTGAGAAAAGGGCCGACGCAGCTAAAGAGGGACTCGCAACTGCCCGGGCAATAGGTCTCCTCACCTATCGTGGAGAAAAAGGTTACAATATCACCCAACAAGACCTCGTTTCTACTGAAGATGTGCCTAATTACCACCGGGCATGTTCGTATCAACGATATCAAGGCGAAAAACTTATAAGGCGTTTTGATGCCTATTCCTATATGACTATTCTCGACACATTTGACACTCATAATGTCGGTAGAGGTCGAAACGGAATAGCTGATGCACTTTCAACTATAAAATGCCCTACTTTATGTGTAGCAATTACAACCGATATAATTTTCCCTCCTGATGAAATCAAAGATTTCTGTCAGTTGATTCCTGATGCCCTTTTTCGTGAAATTAGTTCTCAGTTCGGCCACGATGGATTCCTGGTGGAACATGAACTTCTAAATTCTATGATAAAGGAATTTTTCTCCTCTATATCTTAAACTTATTAATAATCAATTTAATGGCTGATATTAAAGTTGGTCTTTTCGGGCTTGGAGTAGTTGGCGAAGGTATCGTCAAGGTTATATCAAACGCCCGCAATGCCAATGCTGAGATAAGACGTATCTGTGTCAAAAATCCTCATAAGGCGCGTAAGGTTAATTTAGACAAAGCTATAATTACTGACAATCGGCATGAAATTTTCGATGATCCGGAAATAAATCTTATAGTGGAAGTTATCAATGATCCGGACGCTGCTTATGAGATTGTTTCTGAGGCTCTGCGGAGGGGGCTCGCTGTTGTTAGCGGAAGCAAAACAATGATTGCCCGTCATCTTCCGGAACTCATTGAACTTCAAAATAAATATGGAGGTTCTCTCCTTTACGATGCTTCATCATGTGGTTCAATTCCGGTGATTCGTAACCTGGAAGAGTATTACGACAATGATCTTCTGCTTGAGGTGAAAGGGATTCTCAATGGTTCTTCCAATTTTATACTTTCCCGCGTTTTTGATCATAACGAAGATTACGACAAAGCCCTCCAAACAGCTATCGATCTGGGGTTTGCGGAAGCTGACCCATCCTTCGATATTGAAGGCTTTGATTCCCTTTATAAGTTAATAATCATAACGGTCCATGCACTTGGAGTATACGTGAAACCTGAAGATATTTTTGTCTACGGAATTTCTCACATATCAGATTTCGACATCAACTATGCCCGGGAAAAACGTGTGAAAATTAAGCTTGTAGCACAGGTAGTAAAGATATCCGACTCCCATTTCACAATGTTTGTTATGCCGGAGTTTGTGCCCAAATCCCGATACATCTATAGCGTCGACGATGAATACAACGGCGTCGTGATTAGGGGTGAATGTTACGACCGCCAGTTTATGTTCGGTAAAGGTGCCGGCTCCCTACCCACTGCCTCCTCTATCCTCTCAGACATTGTGGCCCACCACCACGGATATCGCTATGGCTACAAGAAAATGGCTTATCATGACACGCCGGTCTACACTACCGATATCCTGCTCCGAGTATATGTCAGATACTCCCGGACACCTGTAATTGATCTGCTACCATTCCATTCAGTACAAGTGAGATATAACTCCGAGACTACTAATTATGTCATCGGTGAAATAAAACTCAGCGACCTTATTGCCTGCAAGGAGGTTCTAATGCAACCGGATCTATTCATAATCAATATCACACGATTCTTTAACGATAACTGATTTTACAATGTTGAATTTTTTTATAAGCAATAAAATATTACCCGGAAGAGTCCTTTACTTTTTCATATCTATATGGCTCTTTCTTTTTATTATGATTCCGGCAAGGTCACAGGAAAATCTTCCCGTTGATTCCACGGTTCTTACTCCTCTTGATTCTTTATCTTCAGATTCGACTGTTGAGGTTGAAGTCATTGATACAATATTATCGGAAGAGTTCCCGGATACGGTTTTAATTGCCGGACCAACTTTAACTTTACCGAATCCTTGGGAAATAGTATCCCTGCAAGGGAAACTCAAGATGCAAGGATTACCTCTCAGCCCTTCTCTGAAGCTTTTCATGCAAAAAGATTCCCTGATATCTCTTTCGATACGGGCACCTTTTATTGGCGAAGCTGGACGACTCGATATTTCTCCGGATTCTATCATTGTCATCAACAAAATGAAAAAGACTTTTGTCAAGGAAGGTTATCGACGTGCCATGGATTCCGTTGGATACTCAAATCTATCCTTGGGAGATCTGCAGCAACTCCTATTAGGACAATTCTTCCTCCCCGGTATTGACCTTTACGAAGCTGACCTTGACCAACTTATCGATATTTACCAAACTAATGAAGCAGACCCCGATTCGGTTTCATCTCTTTTCAATATAATTCCCAAGGGAGAAGCAGAATTAAAAGATGTCAGATACGGGTTCACAGTCGATGCCCTTTTCCGCCCTCTCATGCTGATGATACTACCTTTGCAAATGCCAGACTCCGAAATTGATATTAATTATAATTTTAAACTTGACGGGTACGATGTTCAAATATCATATCTCGATTTTCATCGAGACATATCTCTCACTCTGGAATTCAAAAAACCAGAATGGTCAGGCCAAGCTCCCAAGCCGTTAGACATAAGTAAATACAGGCAATTGTCATTCCGTGATTTTCTCAGAAACATTCAATAATTCTCTCCCTATCTGAGTCCTATGAAGTGGTTGCTCTTATTATTTATTTCCCTCTCTATGGTCCAGGAATCTTCATTCCTCCGGACCGCTGACCACCTTTACCATATTTCACAGCAGAAAAAGAAAACCACTCCAGCAAAAAAACGTAAAACCACTCCTACAAAATCCCCTGCCAAAACCTCTGCGGTCAAAACTTCTACTCCAAAGACTTCTTCAGAAGCTAAACAGAAACAGGCACAAACCCAAAAGGAGATAAAACTTACGGAGGCTCAAATACGTGAGAATGAGGTTAAGGTTTCAAAGAGTCTGGCAGAATTGGGCAAAATCGACCTGCAGATTGATAAAACCACTTCCCAAATCAAAGAACTCAACGCCTCTTTGATTTCCTTGAATTCCAAAATTTCATCTCTCGAAACCGGTATAAAAAGCAATGAAACAGAGTTGGCGCGTCTTCGCGAGGAATATCTTAAGGCCGTTAAGAAAATGAGGGTCACCAAGAAAAACAAAAGCACCCTTGTTTTCATTTTCTCATCAAAAAACCTTAATCAGGCAATGCGCCGAATGAGATATCTCCGGGAATTCGCCGACTGGCGTGAAAGAAAAACCGATGAAATCAATAAAAAAATTTCATTTCTTGAAAAGCAGAAGATTGATCTTGCTTCTGCTCGCGATGAGCAAACCACTGCCCTCTCCCTTCGGAAAGCCTCTCAGGCGAAATTGGAAGTTCAACATAAGCAACAGGAAGCCCTTGTCGCAGAACTGAAACAAAATGGTCAAGCCCTACAATCCCATCTAAAGAAGAAACAAGCTGAGGCACGTGAACTTGGCAACATGGTGTCACAACTTATTGCGGAAGAGCAACGTAAAGCGGCAGAGGAAGCGCGTAAGAAAGCAGAAGAGGAAGCTAAAAGAAAAAAAGCTGCTGAAGAGGAAGCTAAACGCTTAGCCTTAGCATCTGAGGAAGAAAAAAAGATATCTCAAAATCAACCTTCTAAAGAAAATAAGGCCGTTAAGAAGAGTGAGGCTAAGAAATCTGAAAAGTCAAAATCTTCTACGGAAAAGTCGAAATCCCCGAATGTCTATGCAGATGCCCGCAAACGAGCCCCACGAAGTAAATCTACCCACCAAGACATTCCTGAAGCCACAAATTTTACTGCTATGCGTGGTAAACTCCCGGTTCCAACGACGGGCTCTTTCACTGTCACTTCCAGATTCGGCCGTCAACATCTGCCTGACCTTCCTGATGTGGAATTCGATAATCCGGGAATTGATGCCGAATCGGATGCCGGCGCATCGGCACGTGCCGTCTTCCAGGGCACAGTCTCGGGTGTATATTTGCTTCCCGGCTATAACACTGTAGTTATTGTTAATCACGGCAACTATTACACTGTCTATGGCAATATAGATGCTCCGGCAGTAAAAAACGGTGACCAAGTGGAAGCAGGAACGACTCTCGGGCGACTCGCTCTTTACGATGATGACGCCTCAAGGTCTGCAATTCATTTCGAAGTCTGGAAAAATCGCGAGAAACTCAATCCCCAGGATTGGTTGAGATAAATAAACTTTATAAAGCAATAGCGGCCTCGACAAGAAAATCCCCAGTTATTCCTCCCCGGCTTTCTCCTTTATCGCCTCATAGTGAAGCTGATATTCTTCATTGTCATCCCCTTGCTCTTTTGCCATTTCTAAGGCCAATTCTATATATTCAAGTGCTTCCCTATAATCCCCCATCTTATAAAGGATCCAGGCATAAGTGTCAAGATAAGTCGGATTATTCTCCACAAGGTCCAGAACTCTCCTGCTCATCTTCTTGGCTTTCTCGAGTTCGCGGTCTTCCTCACTCAGGAAATAGGCGTAATTATTTAGAGTCAAAGGATTGTCTGCAAGAAAATAAAGCGAGGTTTCATATTCTTCGAAAGCTTTCTCCGGTTCTCCGCTTTTATAATGCAAGTCTCCGAGCATACAATAAAGAGAACTGACCCATTGCAGACCGTCATAATCAAGACTCTTTCTGGTCAGATCCTTATCTTCACTCAAGGGAGGCGTTACCTCCTCAAGCAACTCTCCTATTATACGTTCTCCTTCAGCCTTGTCTTCCAACATAGAAGCCGATGCGGCATATAGGTTTTTCAATCTAAGACTTGGCTCCAGATGTTCCCGGGCACGGACATAATCCTTCACGGCGTCGGCATATTTCTTCTCCGTCATCTCATAACTCAGGAGCATTAACCAATAGTTTTCATTTGCCGGATCCATGTCTATTGCATACCCTATTGCCTCAGCGGCACCGGCAAAATCTCCTTTGGCTCCGGCATATCGAGCAGCCATTTCAAGCACATCGGGCTCATGAGGATATTGCGACTGTAACACAGAGAAAAGATGATCGCCCCTCGACTTGTCGCCTTCCTCGTCAAGTAGTTTTTGCAGATATTCCCCGAGTATGCCGATCTTGTCTTCCAACTCGAAATCTTCCGACAATAATGCCTCATATATCATATTGTCAAGCATTACGCTGTCTCCAACATTACGGTAATATTGCGCGAGACTCATTTTCACAGCCCCGTTGTCAGGTGCCAGCACCTCGGCGTCCTTGTAAGCCTTCACCACTGAATCCTGATTACCCACAACTTCATATAGGTTTCCTTTCATAATAAGCCCGTAGGGGTCACGTGGATTCGATGCTATCAGATTCTCCACTTCCGCTATGGCACCTACAGTGTCTTTTTCGGCCAATCTGATAGTGATCTTCTTAAGACTTATATCCTGA
Source organism: Muribaculaceae bacterium (assembly GCA_022509205.1). GTDB lineage: Bacteria > Bacteroidota > Bacteroidia > Bacteroidales > Muribaculaceae > Lepagella. Next base: position 19,528 of record JAFLTR010000028.1, read on the forward strand.
CTTTTACCTTCTATTCCCTCATATTTCTCAAGCGTCTCCAGCGCTTTCCCGCTGTCCATTTTCCGCATATATGAGTCAGCCAGCATCTGCAGGAGTTGTGTTTCCTTAGGCATCAGGCCATACGATCGTTCATAGACTCTTATCGATTCATCCAAAGTATCAAGGGCCATGGAGACATATCCGTAAAGCCGGGTGGCATAAAGATCGCGTGGATTCTCATCCACGTATTCCTGCATCATTTTAAGACTCCGTAGCAGTTCCGGCTCCGTTTGAAGGGTATCGGTGCGTAAGAAAAGACGCTGACTTCCATAGGTGAACGCAGCATCATGAAAAGTCGGATCTGATTCATAGGCCTTTTTGAAGTATTCATAAGCCCTCTCCATATTCTGCGCCGATGCTTCGATACTACCTTGCAGGAAATAATAACGAGCCTTTCCTCGTTCAGGAGAAACTATCATACTTTCATTGGAGGAGGTGCCCCCTTTTTCGTTGGATTTTCCCGACACTTCCAGTTTCCCTGACAGTGTCACTAACCCGATCAGCAGAATCCCGATTATTCTATATATCCTTTTCCCTTTCAAATCTATTCTCTCTTAAAACTCCAATAACCCGCAACTTTCAAATTCTTTATAATTCCCCGGCTTTGTTTTTTGGGGGCTTATAGGCTTTTTAAGCCGTCCCTGTATGTCCGAATGCGCCCGCCTCTCTCTTGGTATGATCGAGTTCTTTTACCGGTTCCCAGGTGACATGGCTATATCTCGTGATTACCATCTGGCAAATTCGTTCCCCATCGTTGACGGTGAAATCATCCTCTCCCAGATTTATAAGTATCACCCCGATTTCTCCCCTGTAGTCCGCGTCCACAGTCCCCGGAGTGTTCACTATCGAAAGGCCATAGTTAAGCGCAAGTCCCGAACGAGGACGTATCTGGCATTCATAACCTTGCGGCAACTGTATATACAGCCCGGTAGGAATTAAAGCGCGCTGCAACGATTTCAACACCACCGGTCCATTTGGCAGGTATGCCCTCACATCCATTCCTGCAGCTTCAAATGTGCCATAATCCGGCAAATCATGGTGACTTCTGTTGATCACCTTAACCTTCACTCTATCCATTTCTTCCGACTCTATTCAAAAGTAATAATTAATAAGAAAGCCGCCTTCCGGCGGCCTCTCATCTCTTTTTTACTCTCCCGGATGAATTGCGTCATTCGGACAAACCTCTGCACAACTTCCGCAGTCGATGCATACATCAGGGTTGATGTGATAGATATCTCCCTCGCTGATTGCCTCTACAGGGCATACAGAGATGCATGTGCCGCAGGCAATGCAGTTGTCATTGATTACGTAGGCCATAATTCTCTCGTTTAGTTTTGTTAGTTTAGTTATTGCAAATTTATATCAACTTATCCTATCTACCAAATTTCCACTTATCTTTCCTCTATAATCCTGATACAGAAACCCAGGCAGGCTTAACTTGCCGGTTCTTTTGTGCCACCTTCCGGAGGATTCAACGGAGCTCCGTCAGGCCCTAAGAAAAATGGATATGGCATTCCGAATATCTGTGCCGGAGTCTTTCCCGGACATATATATCCGTCGATCACTGTGTCTCTTCCGCTCGGACTCTCATAGGTATACAATCTGAACCGATATAGCATCACGGCGATATGCTCGAATATCTTGCTTTGGATAGCCTCATAGGTAACCCATGCTGAAGTCGATGTGAAACAATAGATTTCCAAAGGTATACCGTTGGCAGTTTGGGGCAACGTCCTCACAAATATCGGATCGTTGTCGGAAGATTTAGCTATCATCGGACTCTGTTCAAGCCACATCTTCAGATAAGCACGGAAACACCCTAAGTTGGTCTCAATGCTTCCGTTGGCAAGTCCGTCGGGATTACCTGCATCTACTTCCTTCCCGGCTTTCTTCTGCTCTATTTTCTTATCGATCCAGTCTTTCATCAATGGAATTTGGGAAAATTCATTGAGAAGGAAATCGTCACATTCCACCACACTGTCTGCATCTATCATATAGCTACGCTGGATGCGCCGGGTGTTGGAGTTGCTCATATTCTGATAATTAGTGAATCCCTGGCTTACAAGGTTATATGGAGGCAATGTCGTGATAGTTTTGTCCCAGTTAAGCACTTTCACAGCTGTGAGACTCACTTCCGTGACTATCCCGTTGGCGTTCGTGCCACTAACACTAATCCAGTCTCCTTCATGAAGAGAATCATTTTCACTCAATTGAACTCCGGCCACTACCCCAAGGATACTGTCGCGGAATACAAGCATCAAGACTGCCGCAAATGCGCCAAGGCCTGCGAGAAGGCTACCTGGACTCTTGTCGAGGATTATCGCAACTGTGATTATTGCAAAGATTATCCATATTATACCTTTAACCAACTGCACGAGTCCTTTCAGCGGTAGCTTCCGCTTGTTTTCTCTCTGGTCAATTTTGGTCCAGGTGACATCCGCCAACACACACAGGGCATCTGCAAGCACATAACTCAGGTATACCCATGTAAGCCTTGTAAGCCAGGAGGCAAGGGTCACCTTACTGTTAAGAGTAAACTCGATCAGAATGAGGAATACTATGGGAGGCACGACTCTTACACATTTCGTAAAGAAATGATCTTCTGTCAGGTAGTCATAGCCTTTCCCCTTTAGGCGCTGTCCGATGAGTCTTACAAACATCAGCACTATCCATTGCAACACCCAGCCTATGCCCCATGAAATGCAAAACACCACTACGGCATAAACGAAAGTGAAAAGTGTTGCATCGTTCTCAGCATGGAAAAGCCCGAGAAACCATCTCACAAGATCCATGAGCCAATGGGCTATGGTGAACGTCCCCTGCATATCTCCATGCAGTGTCACTTGGGGCAGAGCTTCATGTCCCGAGCCTGCTATCTTATCAGCATCGTCTACAAACATATAATCATATAATACGTTACTACTGTTCAAATCTTTGTCAATCATATAGATTTCCGGATTTTCTCATAACCACCCTCATTTCCTTCCAAAATTAGCAATTTTTTCCTTACCTTTGCCACAAACCTACAAAAATCTATGATATGGAACAAACCCTCGTACTCCTGAAGCCCTCCTGTCTCGAACGCGGCCTGGTGGGACAGGTAATCACCCGAATCCAACAACGTGGCATCATAATCTCAGGTATCAAAATGATGCAACTCGATGAAAAGATACTTCGTGAACATTATGCCCACCTTGTCGACAAACCTTTCTTCCCATCCTTGGCGGCCTCGATGATGGCATCCCCTGTGATTGCCATGGTGCTAACAGGCGTAGAAATTGTTGAAGTGTTTCGCAAGATGACAGGCGTTACAAACGGCCGCAAAGCTGAACCCGGCACACTCCGTGGTGATTTCTGCATGAGCGGACAGGCAAATATAATCCATGCTTCCGACTCCGTAGAAAACGCAAAAATCGAAATAGCCCGTTTCTTCCGCCCGGAAGAAGTGTTCGACTATATTCCTGTAACCATGCCTTATATCTACGGCGACGGTGAGGCTTAAATATTCACCTAACCCAAAAAAATGGAGACACTCCCATTCCTGAAGTGTCTCCATTTATTTTTTTCTAAGGACTCGTTCACCAATTTTTGTTAATGCTGAGGCGGTCGGGCGTCATTCAGCTTAACAGGAACTCTCACTTCCTTGCCACAGTTTTTGCCGGCGCGAAATTACGAGGTTGAGTATAGGTCTTTTTCGTAAAAGTATAGGTGTCAGTGTGAGTAGTTTGATTTTCGAAGTCAAAGATTGCACATGGATTTATGGCATATCCCATGAAACGTGTCTCGAAATGGAGGTGGGGACCCGTTGATCTACCGGTTGAGCCCCCCAAGGCTATAGGATCGCCGGCCCTGACCACTTGGTCCGGTTTCACAAGATGCTTGTTCAAATGCCCGTAGACTGTTTCAAGCCCATTGGGATGCCTGATGATTATGTAATACCCATATCCCTTGCGCTCATAAGCCGTTAGTCTCACTTTACCATCGAAAGCAGCATAAATTGTGTCGTTACGCTGTATTTTAAGGTCTACGCCCTTGTGCATTCTTCCGAATTTACGGCGATATCCATAATTGGAAGTTATGAATCCGGGACAAGGCATGAAATGACCTGTAACATCAATCACCTGAGAATCGGGGACATCTGAATCCTTGAATGGATTTACTGATTGAGAGTTCCATCCTTCGGTATAAATATCGGGTTCCGGTTCTATATCTTCCTCGAGTAGATCAATAAATGTATAATGTTCCACAAGCTGTATCTGCTCGTCGGCATGGCTCGCCTGCTTGGCTAATAATTCCTTATGCATCGCTGCATGTGGATTCTTGGAAGTGATTGTCTGGGCTAACACCGGCAAAGCCAGCAAACCTGTTAAAAGCAATAAATATGATGACTTTTTCACTATTTTCACGGGTTTTTTAAGGTATTTGTGTAACTCTCTTGATCACAAACCTCCACAAAGTTACCCCAAAATCGCTAAACCTCCAATCCGACAAACCCCATTTTCACAAACTTTAAGATTATTTTTGTCCTTCCCTATTTTTTCATTACTTTTGCCTATTCCAATAAGGCAGTTAGGGAAACCTCCCCAATGTGTCGTCTAAAGATTATGTGCCAGGCACCCGTCTTGGTTACAAAAATCCATTATACTTTTTAATTTTCAGCAACTTACAATCGTGAAAAACACCTACGACTACCTTATCGTCGGTGCAGGTCTGTTTGGAGCTACTTTCGCCCATCGAGCCAATTCCCAAGGTCTCCGTTGTCTCGTAATCGACAAACGGCCACACTCCGGTGGAAATATTTATTGTGAGAATATCCATGGCATCAACGTACACAAATACGGAGCACATATTTTCCACACTTCCGACTGCCGGGTCTGGGATTTTGTGAATGCTATCGTTCCGTTCAACCGTTACACTAATTGCCCTGTAGCCCAAGCTCCCGACGGAAAACTTTACAACCTCCCCTTCAATATGAACACATTCTATCAGATGTGGGGGGTAAAAACTCCCGAGGAGGCGCAAAGAAAGCTCGATGAGCAGCGAAGGGAAGCTATAGAAAAAATGGCGGCGGAAGGGGTTGATGAGCCGCGTAACCTTGAAGAACAGGCACTCTCCCTCATCGGCCGAGATATCTACGAACAGCTAATCAAAGGATATACGGAGAAGCAATGGGGGCGACCATGCAATCAGCTTCCTGCTTTTATTATTCGCCGGCTTCCGGTGCGTCTCACCTTCGACAACAATTATTTCAACGATTCTTTCCAAGGGATTCCAATTGGAGGATACAACCGCTTGATAGACGGGCTACTTAAAGACATAGAAGTGAAACTCGACACAGATTTCTTTGCCGACCGTGCCCATTGGGCAAATATAGCCGATAAAATCCTCTTCACCGGTAAAATCGACGAATTCTACGATTATCAGTTCGGAAAACTCGAATACCGCACTGTAAGATTCGAGACGGAAGTGCTCAACACCCCCAACTGGCAAGGGAATGCCGTTGTAAACTACACCTCAGCCGACGTTCCTTTCACCCGTATCATCGAACACAAACATTTCGAACGGTTCGGCAACGAAGTCTACGACAATCCTATCACTGTTATCTCCCGCGAATACTCCACGGAATGGCACGAAGGAATGGAACCCTTCTATCCCGTAAACGACTCGCGCAACCAGGAAATTTACCGCCAATACAAACAACTCGCGGATATGGAAACCCGTGTCATTTTCGGCGGCCGTCTCGCCGAATACAAATACTACGACATGGCCCCCATCATCTCCCAAGCCCTCTCCCTTCCCCTCTAAGCAAGAAATTTAGGAAAGATTCAAGCCCGACAGGACCTTGCAGGAAATATCAGACAACCGAATAATTACTCCTAAAAGATAATGAAAATCATAGAAGAAAACATATATAGTATATCGGAACTTTGTAAAAAATTCAAAGTCCATAAATTATATGCTTTCGGATCCGTTATAACTAAAAACTTCAACAATAATAGTGACATTGATCTTCTCGTCAACTTTAAAGAGGACAAAAATTCTGACTTCTTTTTAATCTTTTTTGATTTCATATACGCCCTTGAGGATCTCCTCGGGAGAAAAATTGATCTTGTTGATTAATCTGCCATAACCAACAGTTTCTTCAAAGAGCAACTTCTTTCGACCAGAAAATTAATCTATGGATAAGATCCCTCAAAAATATTTCGAAGACATCTTGAAAGCTATACAAAATATTGAATCCTTTGTCAATTCACATCCAAGAAGATTCGATTATTTTTGATCTGATATTTGTTACCTCAGTGCCGTTAAATATCAAAGAGCTATTATCGGTGAAGCTTTGAGTCAATTAACAAAATTAGACCCATCAATTGAGATAAATAATTCCAGAAAAATAATAGACACTCGCAACTATATTATCCATGGATATGACAGTTTAAGAAATGACATTTTATGGAGTATTGTTATAAATCTTCTTCCATTGTTAAAGGAAGAAATTCTTACCCATTTATCCAGCTCGTCAAATAAATAACTTATGAAAACAGTCCTCCTTGCCGGGGGCTTCGGGTCAAGAATATCAGAAGAATCTCAATTCAAACCGAAGCCCATGATTGAAATAGGCGGTATGCCAATTCTTTGGCATATCATGAAAGAATACTCACACTTCGGACACACCGATTTCATAATCTGTGCCGGCTACCGCCAGGAATACATAAAAGAATGGTTTGCTAACTATTTCCTCCATAATTCGGATATAACTTTCGACTATCGCGACGGAAAAAACGAAATGAGAGTTCATCAGTCTAATACTGAGCCTTGGAGTGTCACAGTAGTTGATACAGGCTACAACACCATGACAGGTGGTAGAATAAAACGCATACAACCTTACATAGGCAACGAACCCTTCTTCATGACTTATGGAGATGGCGTCTGTGACGTCGACATCAACAAGCTTTTAGAATTTCATAAATCACATGGGAAAATTGCCACATTAACTTCCGTAAAACAGTCACAAGACAAAGGAGTGCTCAGTATCGGAGGAGACAATGCTGTCAAATCTTTCAGAGAAAAAAACATCACCGATGGAGCTTCTATAAATGCAGGTTATATGGTACTCCAGCCGGAAATATTTAATTATCTTAAAGACGATTCCACAGTCTTTGAAAAAGACCCTCTGGAGACCCTTGCAAAAGAAGGGCAACTTATGAGCTATACTCATAAAGGCTTCTGGCAATGTATGGATAATATTCGGGAAAAAACAATGCTCGAAAAACTTCTAATCGAAGGTAAAGCACCATGGAAACATTGGGAAAGAGAAGTGCCCAAGACAATTTAAACTCATTGAAAATGGATAAAAAAGACCTTATCAAACAACAAATTTTAGATCTCACCCGACAATATTATAAGGAAACCCACGGTAAAAATAAAGAATTCCATCCGGGGGAGACTTTTATAAATTATGGAGGCCGGTACTTCAACGAAGAGGAAATGGTTAATCTTGTAGATTCCTCTTTAGATTTTTGGCTCACCGCCGGTCCATGGGCACAAAAATTCGAAAAGGAATTTGCAAAATGGCTTGGAGTAAGATTTTGTTCCCTTACCAACTCCGGATCATCTGCTAATCTTTTGGCATTTTCAGCTCTCACCTCTCCTCAACTTGGAGATCGCCAAATAAAACGAGGCGATGAGGTAATAACCGTGGCATGCGGTTTTCCTACCACTGTAACACCCATTATTCAAAGTGGGGCTATTCCTGTTTTTGTAGATGTAACAATTCCTCAATATAATATAGATGTTGATCAACTGGAAGCTGCCTTGTCTCCAAAAACAAAAGCAGTAATGATAGCTCATACACTTGGAAATCCTTTTGATCTTAAAACAGTAAAAGAATTTTGTGATAAACACAATTTATGGCTGATTGAAGATAATTGTGACGCTCTCGGATCTGCGTATGAAATTGCAGGAGAAATACGTAAAACAGGTACTGTTGGAGACATAGGTACCAGTTCTTTTTATCCTCCTCATCACATGACCATGGGAGAAGGCGGGGCTGTTTATACAAACAATCCTCAGCTTCATCGTATTGTCAATTCCTTCCGTGACTGGGGAAGGGATTGTTGGTGTCCCTCCGGAAAAGACAACTCCTGTGGTCATAGATTCACTCGTCAATATGGGGAACTTCCATTAGGCTATGATCATAAATATGTTTATTCACACTTTGGATATAATCTCAAAGTTACTGATATGCAAGCTGCCATTGGATGTGCTCAGCTTGAAAAACTTGATGATATTGTAGAACGTCGACGCGAAAACTTCAAAATTCTTAAAGAGGGGCTTCTTGGAACCCCATGGCTGATACTTCCGGAACCTCAAAAGAACTCAAATCCCTCATGGTTCGGATTTCTAATTACAGTCGCCCCTGAGGCACCTTTTACCCGCAATGATTTGGCAAAATATCTTGAAGATCATAAGATTCAAACCCGTAACTTATTTGCAGGTAATCTTATAAAGCATCCTGCATTTAAACAAATGAAAGAATCCGGTGAAGGTTATCGAGTAGTGGGGGATCTTAAAAACACAGATTATATAATGGAAAACACACTTTGGATTGGAGTATATCCCGGTATGACAAAGGAAATGTTGCATTATATGATATCAACCATCAAAGCTTTCATAAAACAATATGAGCACTGATATCTTCGATAACTTTTATAAAGGTAAAAAAGTACTCGTAACCGGTCACACCGGATTCAAGGGATCCTGGCTATCTCTATGGCTGCATTCTCTTGGAGCCGAGGTGATCGGAATTGGTTTGGATCCCTACTCTGAAAGAGATAATTATGTTCTTACTGATATTGGTAATAAAATAAAGGCAGATATTCGTGCTGACATACGCGATGGTGAAAAAATGAAAAAAATTTTTGAGGAATATAAACCGGAAATCGTTTTTCATCTCGCAGCCCAACCTCTCGTTCGTCTCAGCTACGAAATTCCGGTTGAGACTTATCAGACCAATGTAATGGGCACCATCAATATCCTGGAAGCTATAAGAGCCACAGACAGTGCCAGGGTCGGTGTGATGATCACAACTGATAAATGCTACGAAAATAAAGAGCAGATTTGGGGATATCGTGAAAACGAACCCATGGGAGGTTATGATCCCTACTCATCATCTAAGGGAGCAGCTGAAATAGCCATTTCTTCTTGGCGTAGAAGTTTTTTCAATCCCAACGATTATGAAAAACACGGGAAATCTATAGCCAGTGTTCGTGCAGGTAATGTTATAGGAGGAGGAGACTGGGCACTCGATCGCATCATTCCAGACTGCATTAGAGCAATTGAGGCCGACAGACCAATTGAAATACGATCTCCAGAATCCATTCGTCCCTGGCAACATGTCTTAGAACCTATTGGAGGCTATATGCTACTTGCAAAAAAAATGTGGGAGCATCCAACTCAATTTGCAGAGGCTTGGAATTTCGGCCCACGCATGGAATCTATCACACCTGTCTGGGAGGTGGCTTCTAAAGTAATCGAGAATTATGGCAAAGGCTCCTTAATGGATCTTTCAAATCCTAATGCCTTACATGAAGCTAAACTTTTAATGCTTGATATTTCTAAAGCCAAATTTCGTCTTGGTTGGGAACCACGAATGAACATAAACAAGACTGTGGAATTAACAGTGGATTGGTATAAAAGATATAAGAATGAAGATCCTTATTCTCTCGGCTTGTCACAAATTGAAAAATACGTTCAGCTTTAATACCCGTTCTGACTTCCATTAAATTCATTCTAATTATAAATGAAAGAAACAATTCTTATCACCGGAGCAGGGCCAAATGGAGTAACAGGCCGACGAATTAAAGAACAAATTGAAAAAAAAGGTGAATATCATGTACTGGCTCCATCAAGTAAAGAGTTAGATCTCACTGACAAAGGGGCTGTTGATAAATATTTCCAAGAAAGAAAAATAGATTATGTCATACATTGTGCCTTGGTTGCACCTTCTAGAGGCCATGACACCACTGATGAAGCAAAAGAAGTGGAAGATAATTTAAGAATGTATTTCAATCTTGCCTCTCATTCGGAAGATTTCAAAAAAATGTTTTATTTCGGAAGTGGAGCCGAATTTGATAAAAGCCATGATATTGTTAACGCTAAAGAAGAAGACGCTATTAAAATTGTACCGGCTGATAAATATGGTTTTATAAAATCCATACTCAATAAACATGCCATAAATTCTAAAAATATATATAATTTAAGATTGTTTGGAACTATTAATCCCTTTGAACCTGCCAATAAGAATGTTATTTCTTTATTATGTGATAAAGCTTTAAAAAACAATCCTTTTGATTTGAATATAGATTGCTTGTTTTCTTTTGTTGATATAGATGATGTAATTTCATTTATTGAATATGCAATGAAAGATGATTTGCTGCATCATGACTATAATATTGTGGGAGAAAGGAAAGTCTATATCAGTTTTATAGCGGAATTAATTAAACAAATATCCGGCTCAAAAAAACCAATAATTTTTAAGAATAAAACTATAGGTAAGGAATACACAGGGTCTGACGAAAGATGGTTGAGGGAATTTAAAAAAAGGACGCCTATTTCAGATTCCATTAAGAAAGTTTATGAGCACTTTCAAAAAAATTTCTAATGAGGCAGTAAAATTGAAAATGAGAAACATAACTTTCAACGAATTTTTTCTCCGTTTTAATCAAACTCAAATAAATTGGGTTAAATTAAATACATTTATTAATGTTTAAACATTTCTAAACTTATGATAAAAGTTTC
>JAFLTR010000029.1 GCA_022509205.1 Muribaculaceae bacterium
CTTCTTTCTTTACATATGGAGTATTGAAATATCCTGTTCCAGCTGATATTACTCCTATTTTAGGTACAGGTAAAGTAGGTGCTAAATTGAGTGAAATATTCTCTAGTGCAACTTCAGATGCAAAGCCACAATCAGATCTCGCCAAAGTAATGGATGATTTGGGAGTTACATCCGACGCGATTGAAGTAGATTTTTATCATAACGGTCATATGTATTATGCAATTCCTATTCGTCACTTTGAGGGTGATGATGAAACACCTGACCTAAAAGATGAAGAGAACTGGTCAGAATGGACAACTGCTAATTACAAATACGATAACAAATATACAGGTCGTTTCGGTCTTGTTCGTAACAACTGGTATGACATGCAGATTAATTCTGTAACTGGATTTGGAACTCCTGGTTTGCCGACTCCTGATCCCGAAGATCCGGATGATCCGAAAGATAATAAGTATTATATTAATGCTTCTATCAATATCCTCAAATGGGCTAAGAGAACAACTGGTTACGATCTCTAATCAAATAGGATAATGGTGTAAGGGTCTTGCGGCCCTTACACTCTCTAAGAAAAGAATGATGGGTAATCCTCGTTTGAAAGTTTTAACTGATCCGGCAACCAAAGAATGCTCCTTGTTGATTATCAACGAGGGGAATTCTACTGTTTATGCTGAATGTAACTATCATTTGAGCGAAAGCGATGGATGCGTGATCGACAGTTTAAGCTACACACCCCCAATCCCGGCCTCTTATTTTTTCACCGGGAATGAGGTGGGTGCAAATTATTTTGCGAGAGTTGCCAACATTCTTAAAAACTGTCCTGATTTCAGTGACAGTATTCCCGGGGCCTCCGCTATAAAGAGGGCGCTCTGGGGAAAATACCGAAAGGGTCATGATTCGGTAGCCTTGGTTTTCCTAAGGTTGATCATGGCTAATATGGAGCATCCCATTTATCTCCATGACCTGACAGGAGTGAGTGACTTTCAATTTATCATCAATGCTATCGTTGGAGACGACAATAGGATAATTGGCGGCCGGGATTGGCTTAAACCGGTGAAAATGGATATATTGACCTACGATCCGTTCCACAGCGAGACGCATATACAGACCACACTGCATATCGGTAGCAAATGGAACGCGTATATCTGTCAAGGACCAGAGTTAGCCGGTGAGACGGTCAAGGCTCTCAATTCGCATGGTTATGAGAATATAAACCTTCACCCTTTGACTCCTGAAACTGTTTTCGGAACAGGGGATATAGTGATGACCTCGGTGATCATATAGCTGAAGGGTGGGATGTAAGGATTTTGAAAAAATCCTTCCCGTTAGGAGCGAGTTGGCAAATAATGGGATGGACTTTTCTAAAAAGTCCAAAAAATTTAGGACTTAAAAATAAGTCCTTCCCGTTAGGGAGATGAGGATTTAGGAAAAATCCTTCCCGTTAGGGGGATTGAGGATTTTGAAAAAATCCTTCCCGTTAAAACAAGATATAATAACAAAAACGACAAAAACAACGCTGCGAGCAGCGTCTATACATAAAAACAATAGGAACAATCATTGATGAAACTATCAAACAGCATACAAAACCTAATCCGAAAGGCAGGCAGGGGCTTCAGCCGGTTTCCCAAATCGCTGACGGCTCTGCTTCTGGGCGCCGGAGCCCTCATGTCTTCTTGCAGCATGGTGAACGAGGAACTTCCCGAGTGCGCCGAACTGGCAAGGGTCTATACAATCGTGAATTTCAAATATGACTACAATATGCGGTATACCGACCTCTTCCAGGACCATGTGGGATCGGTATACCTCTATGTATTCGACAGCGAGGGAGTCTATCTCTATCGCCGTGAGAAAACCAAGGTGGGCATGGAGGACATCAAGAATCCGGATTTCTCCATCATGTTCGACGACTCCGAGATCAAGCCGGGCCATACATATCAGTTCGTAGCCATCGCTCAGGGTAACCATGCCGGTTATGACGCTTCACTTGAGACCCCGGGTTTCCAGATACCCGAAGACCAGCCGATGATACCGGGCGTTTCACACATCGAGGACTACCGTATCAAACTCGACCGCGACGATGACGGCAACTACGACTTCGGTATCGTGAACTATAAGGATGCCTACGGCAACAACACCCAGCAGATGGACACTATCTGGAGCACGAAGCCCGACGAGGTGCAGATTGCCCGCATTCCGACAATCGAATATGTGCTTTCAACCGAAAAGATACCCGATACGTATGTGGAGGTTTTGATACCTATGATGCGTATCACCAATGCCATCCGCGTCAACCTCATTCATGACTCCTTCACGGAGGATTTCGATGTTGATGCGTATATAATGCTCATCGACTTCCCTAACGGTAACGGTACGATCGACTTCACCGGTACCACCTATCCGGTGCAGGAACTTTTCTACCGTTCGCTCCGCAAGCAGATGGTGCCTTACCAGGCCAAGCAGAACGGTGCACAGTATGAAGCCGACCCGGCCATACCGGAAACGAGCATGAACAACAGCGGGATAATCGGTACCAGGGCCACCACCTACGCCGTGCAGGCCGATTTCGGTGTGTCGCGTATGCAGACCACCGACGGAAGTTCGCTGCAGATCCGCAATGCCCGCGACAACTCTATAATCGTACAGATCGATGACTTCGCAGCCTGGCTCGCCGATTATTTCAACAATTATTTCGACGACCCGCAGGAGCTCCTCGACCGCGAATATAACTTCACAGTTGACATCCACCTCGACGACAACGGACAGAACGACTGGATACAGGTGGGCTGCGCCATCCTCGGCTGGGGTAAACGCATCTATTATTACGACCTCTAATTGCCTTCATTTCAATGGCAGGGAAGATTTCATGACCATTTGAGAAAAGGATTGTTTTTATGAAAAATAAAAATCACATATATAAAGATAAAAGGAACAGGAGGGAGGAGGAATCCTCGCTGCACTCAGCGTCCCGGCAACGAAACGTAAAGAGATGGCCGGGGGCTTTGGCATTGGCGGTTGCCATGCTTTTCGCAGCATCTCTGCAATCCTGCTCCGACAACCTTGACGAGGGGGATCCCAATTCACCCAAAGGCAAAACGGAATATTATTTCAATATCGATGTCACCGTTCCTCAGAATGAAGCAACCAGAGGTAGTTTTACAAATGATGATGAGGGACATTCAAGCGATGGTTGGGAAACTGCGGCATCCAATGAATCTGCAGTTCTCTCGGCTGATATTTTCCTATGCCAGGATGATAAGGTAAAGATACACTTGACAAGTGAAGGATGGTATAAGAATCCTGACGGAACTATCACACTGATGTCGAAATTCAATGATATCAACGATTTCCTGGATATGGCCAAAGGTGAAGATGATATACAGCTCTTTATCGTTGCCAATACTTCTCAAACAAGCCTCAACCATGATTTCGAGAAAGGTTCCAAAGATGCCAAGGAGGCGACTTTCTCGATCGGGGGAGCCACTTCAAGACCGATAGGAGATTTCGGCAATGATGGCAAGGGCCAGTCCATGCCCTTGGTGAATGCCAAACCGTTGAAATTCAAAATAGACCTGGAAGACCCTTCCAAACCTTTGGAAAGTCTGTTGAAGTTTTTCCAGAGCGGACAGGTCGGTAACAAATACTATGTGGTGAAAGATGTGCTCGATCTTGAAAGGGCCGTGGCACGTATCGAATTCAGGGATCTCGACGCTGCAGAAAGAACTGAAGAGAACCTCCCGGCCACTGAGAATCTTTATCCCATCGGGAATGTAACGGGAGTTTATGGCAAAATCTCCGCAATGCAGGTATTCAATATCAATAACAAATCTTACCTCTTCCGCCATGCATGCGCCGGAAATGAAGAGGTAGTGACAGATATCGATGAACTTGAACTGCTGGGCTATGAAAAAGGGAAAACCCCGAATGCCTATAATTGGATTGCCACCCCGGATTGGACTTCAACCGGTAAAAACACCTCCGGTTTTCACAACAAATTCCAAATAAACGAAACGGAAGGCACATACGGTATAGATGGAGATACCAAAGATACCTATATCACCATTGATAAACTCTTAGAGAGATCGACTGACCGCTCCGGGTATCATCCCTGGTGCTATGTTAGCGAGAATACAATCCCGTCGGTGGAAATCATGAAAGATGCTAAAGAGATTGTCAAGTATGCAACCGGTGTGCTGTTCAAGGTGCTGGTTTGTATCGATGATAAAGGTACTCCTTTACAGTATAGCGACACAAAAGAGAAATATCCACTCGGTGTATTCAATACCAGACCCGGTTATATAGAGATAATGGATGACGACGGTTATTGGGTTGAGGTAAAGAACGATGGAGGTTACTATTATCTTTATTATATCGCTACGATCGTTCATAATGATGACCCAAAATACGCAACCTCTGAAAACCTTCCCCCGATGTTTTTCGGTATCGTAAGGAACAATACATATCAAATGACAGTTAAATCGATAACGAATTTGCCGAATCCCAAGGATCCCCAGAGTCTTTATTTGGAGCTGGATCTGAATGTGCTGCCGTGGGATAAGAGGGAAGTGAACTGGGAATTCTAAATATTAATTTTTTGAATGTTTTTCCATTAATCTTAACAGAACTGACAAAATAAATAAAAGATAGACAACATAAACAAAAAACAATAACACTACACACACATGAAAAAACTGATTTACACCCTCCCGTTGCTGCTCGCTCTCGGAGCCTGCTCCAACGATGATGTCACAGCCCCGGATCCGACTCCGACCCCCCAATCCGAAGGCTATTATCTGACAATGAACCTTACTGTTCCTGTGGATATGAAGTCTACAAAAAGTACTACTGTTTCAGGTGGTGGTTCCTCTGATGGAACTCTCGAAGGTGTTGAAAATGAATGGACTATCGAAACTGTAGATTTATATTTATTAAAATCTGGCGATAAGAGTGTTCTAAAAAGCTATAAGGGTATCACCAATGCAGGAGATAACAAAGTTGAAAAGAAAGATGCCGCCAGTGGAATGGACGCCACCTATCACGTAGAATATAAACTCGATGATGTAGATGCTTTTGCAACTGCAGTAGCGGGCAATACTATTTGTATGGTAGTAATCTGTAATCCTGATCAATATGCTTCAGGCCTGGATTTATCATCTATGGATCAAAAATTTACAGGAATAATCCAAGAATTCGGAACTGATCGTAAAGGTAAAAAAATGCCAATGGGTAGCATAGCTTATTCTTCAGATATTGAAGACTTTAAAGACATTACGGGTGAGGATCCTGAAAAGAAACTTGGCGTAAGAAGCAAATTCGCTCCCGAAAAAGGTAAATTGGTTTATAACCTTTCCAAGGGGGGTAACGCTGTCAGTGTAGAAAGAGCATACGCCCGTCTTGATCTTGCTATCGCAGATAAGTATGACCTCTATGATGGTATACAGTCTGATGAAAATAAGAGCGGAATACAATTGGCTATGTACTCAGCTCAAGTTATCAATGCTAATACTAAAACCGGAACAGAAGGTTCTTATGTTCTTCGCCATAGAAATGAAGGGACTTTGACTTCTGCCGGTTCTACAATTAAGCCTTTTGGTAATGAAGGTCATGGAAGCGACAATGTTTATACTTGGGTTGCTGACGGAACTTGGTCTGGCAACTCCAAAAATGCTGCATTATTATCTAATGGAACAGCAGATGAGATAACAACTATTAAAACATACGCAACCAATGAGTATCAGAATACCACATATTACTCTTGGTGTTATGTTCCTGAAAACACTATCCCGTCAACAGATCTTATGAGCCCTGATAATTTGAAAACTAATGCAACCGGCGTTACTTTCAACTTCGAAATTCTTCAAAAAGATAGTGAAAGTGAAGTAGTAACCTACGAAACACCTGCTGATAAACTTCCGACTTACGTACAGGCTGATTATGAAAATGGCAAAATTACGCATCTTTACATCACTTTGCCCAAAACAGGAAAAACACAGACCTTTGAACCTATAGCTGAAGAGGGAGCTAATAAAGGTAAAATATTCCTGACATATACCGGTTTCATTACCCATAATCAAGAGTCAAATGGGATTGCCCCGATGCATTATGGTGTAGTTCGTAATAACGTTTACCAAATGAAGGTTAATAAGATAGAAAATCTTCCGAACGGTACAGACGCTGAATATTATCTCCAGTTGGATATCAATGTTCTCCAGTGGAACAGACGAGTAGTCGGTTTTGATTTCTAACGAATCGGCTTAAGCTGAATATATAGCTATCGGGATTTTGCGATCCCGATGGCTCCCAAAAGACAAAAAAGACTTATGAAATTAATCCATCATATAAAATTCATTCAGATGCGCTCTTTTTGGGCTGCATCCCTTATCCTATTCCTTTCAGGGGTTCTGACCTCCTGTATCAATGATGATCTTGATCCTTGTCCGGAGGTTCCCGGAAACCTCGCAAGTCAGAATCCGGCTTATTATATAGAAGTGAATGTGCAGGTGCCACAGGATTTAAAGACCCGTGACGGGGAACCCATAACAGATGATCTCGCAGCTGAGAATGAATGTAAGATAGAATCAATCGACCTATATTTCCTCCAGGCAGAAGATGAAATGCAAACTGTGGATGGTGTTACATCCGTAAAAGTTAAGAAAAATACGGTTTTATACGCGCTTCAAAAAGGAGATAGTGACCAATTTATCGATAATGGTACGGATAGTGAAGGGCAGCAACAGTATACGGTAAAAATGAAGATGGATTCCAATCGTTTCAGCGGCCTTGCACGACTTGCCGGAAAAACTGTCAATCTATTGGCTGTCTGCAATCCGTTGGGTACAATCAATGAAGGTGAAAACGCTGAACCAGGTACCTTCCAATTTACAACCGAGCTTTTCCATCAATCAGGAGAGGGTTGTAATGGTAAGGTACTTCCGATGGCTAACACCGGCTATTATCCGATTGACAATTTTAAAGATTGTTCCGGTGATGATACGGAGGCTATAATCGCTCAAATCAAAACACTTTTCCATCCGGTCGGCTCCGACCTTATTCATAAACTTGGAGATCCATTGGAAGTGGAAAGAAGCGTGGCGCGTCTTGACCTCAAAGACAATACACGGGGAACTCACCATACAGCAGAAGAGTGGACTTATACAATCCTTAATGATCTCTATATCAAGTTGGATGGACTTCTACCGTTTAATGTAAACCGCTCATCCTTCATCGCTCGACACGTGGCAGGGAGCGATGACGCTGAAGAGGCGGCTGAAAATTATTTCTTCCTGGAAAGACCTCAAGAGTCTGAACATAATTATAGCAAGATCTGGTTTGCCGACCCGACTTGGCAATGGAATATTACAGGTGATAATCCCAATACATACTCCAAAGTGGCGTCTACAGATCCTAATGCAGAGAATCATTATGAAATTCCGCTCTCCATTGATGAGGATGGGGCCTGCTACCTTAGTCCGCTTTATACAGGAAATTTCACATCTATCAGTAGTTTTACAGGAAACGGGCATACACCAATTAAGGAGCATTATCCTTTCACCTATATCTCGGAGAATACAATTCCCAAGGCGAGTATGTGGGCATCTGATGAAGAGACCAATGAGTTGCCCAAATATGCAACGGGTGTGGCTTTCAGGTTCAAGTTACTGGAGACTGATGGCGAAACACCTCTGACAGTTAGTTCCTTCTCTGAGGATGAGCCGGCAGGTGCGTCTGAGGAATCTAAGATACCATCTGTAATTAGATTCGATGAAGAAGACGAGTCAATCAGGATTACGAACTCAGAGGGTAATTATATAATCGTAAAGCCGGAAGGAGCTCCCGGTGCTACTAATGACAAGCGGTATTATTATATCACTTATTACGGTTTTATAGACCATGGAGATACTGCTAACGGTTCACCGATGGCTTATAGTGTGGTAAGGAACACTGTATACCAGATGTCGATAAATGATGTTACAGATATACCGCAGCCGAAGGAACCGGACAGCTTTTTCCTGGCCTTGGAAATCAAGGTGCTTGCCTGGGTTAAGCGGGATATTACAGTGACTTTCTAAAGCCCGGGGAGGAATAAAAAGCTTCGCTTTTGCACAGCACCGAACGAATCGCTTGCGCGATTGAAGGGGAAAAAGGGGAGCAATTGCTTGCGCGATTGAGGAGGAAAGGGGGAACAATTGCTTGGGCGATTGAGGAGGAAATGAGAAATAGATAGGGGCGCTGCACGGCAGCGTCCCTATGTTTTGTTATTCCATGTTTAATATTCCGCTGCACGCAGCGTGAATATTTTTCGAGCTCTATGGGTTTTAGCGGAGGGACCATTCGACACCGTTTTTGGTGTCTTTGATGTCGAAGCCGAGTGAGGTAAGCTGGTTGCGGATGAGGTCGGATGTGGCCCAGTCTTTGCGTGCCTTAGCCTCACTTCGTATCTCCATGAGGAGGTCGATGGCTCCCTCGTAGGCTTTCGCAGCGCTCCCGTTGTCGTTGTCATCCCCGAGTTTCATCCCGAGCAGGTCGATGAGGAAGGTGTCGAAAAGCTGTTTCAGTTTTTCGATATCTTCTTTTGACAGTTTCACCTCACCTGCGGCAGCACTGTTGATAAATTTCGAGGCATCGAAGAGATGGGAGATCACGACAGGAGTGTTCATGTCATCGTCCATCGCCTCGTAGGCCATCGAGATATAATCGGGGAGTTCTACGGATGATTTCTCGGCCGGAACCAGGGAAAGGAGACGCCTGTAGGTGTCGGTGATTTTCTGCAGGGCCTTTTCAGCCCCCTGAAGGGCTGCATAGGAGAAATCGAGTGTGCTCCGATAGTGGGCCTGGAGGATAAAGAAGCGGATCACCATCGGGGAGATGGCGCTTTCGAGCAGGGGATGGTCACCGGTGAAGAATTGTTCGAGGGTGATGAAATTGTTGTAGCTCTTACCCATCTTCTTACCTTCGATCGTGATCATATTGTTGTGGACCCAGTATTTCACCGCGTCATGACCCTGTGCGGCGACACTCTGGGCGATCTCGCACTCATGATGGGGGAAAAGCAGGTCGAGGCCTCCTCCATGTATGTCGAAAGTGTCGCCGAGATATTTCTCACCCATTGTGGAGCACTCGAGGTGCCAGCCGGGGAATCCCTCGCCCCAGGGAGAGGGCCAGTGCATGATATGTTCCGGCGACGCCTTCTTCCAGAGCGCGAAATCGAGGGGACTGTGTTTTTCGTCCTGGCCGTCGAGGGCGCGGGTGGCCGATATCATATCGTCGATGTTACGGCCCGACAGTTTTCCGTAGGGATGGTCGCGGTTGTATTTCGGTACGTCGAAATAAACCGAGCCGTTGCTTTCGTAGGCATATCCTGACTCGAGGATCTTCTTGATATATTCAATCTGCTCGATGATATGGCCGGAAGCGTGGGGCTCAATGCTCGGCGGGAGCACGTTAAGACGCTTCATGTCGTCGTGGTAGCGGTTGAGATAGAACTGCACCACCTCCATGGGTTCGAGTTGCTCGAGGCGAGCCTTTTTAAGTATCTTGTCTTCGCCGTCGTCGGAATCATGTTCGAGATGGCCGACGTCGGTGATGTTTCTGACGTAGCGCACCTTATAACCGAGATGGCGGAGATAACGGAAGAGCGTGTCGAAAGTGATGGCGGCACGTGCATGGCCGAGATGTGCATCGCCATATACGGTTGGGCCGCAAACGTACATCCCGACATGGCCGGGATGTATAGGTTCGAAACGCTGTTTAAAACGGCTCAGCGAATTATAAAGGGCAAGATTATGATTCACGGGATGCTGATTCATTTGAGATTAGTTTGTGCCGAAACCCGACTGGTTGGCGCCGGTGCGCGGTTTGATTTCACCGAACTGGGCTTCATATTTCTTGATATTGTCGGTGAGGGCGAACATCAGTTGCTTGGCATTTTCAGGCGACATGATCACACGGCTCACCACGGGGGCCTGGGGCATTCCGGGTGCGGTATAGATGAAATCGATCATGAATTCGTTGGGTGAATGGCCGATCATAGCGAGGTTGCTGTAACGGCCGTCGGCGATTTCGGGACGCAGCTGGATCTGCAGCTGATTTTTGTTTTGATTTTCCATAGTCGTATTTTGTTGTTGTTTTTTGTAGTTATCGATTTGTTGCTATAGGGGGCTCAGGGGGCTGACCAGTCCGTCTTCGATGAGGACCTTTCGGTCGGCGATATCAGCGATTTCGGGATCATGGGTTACGATTACGAAACTCTGATTGTATTTCTCCCGGAGCCCGGAGATTATTGACTTTATCTCGTCGCGGTTTCGCGAGTCGAGGCTGCCGGTGGGTTCGTCGGCGAGAACGAGCGCGGGCCGGTTGATAAGAGCGCGGGCGATGGCAGTGCGCTGCTTTTCTCCCCCCGACAGTTCCGCGGGTTTATGTGAGAGGCGGTGGGAGAGTCCCAGTTCCGTGAGCCAGCGTTGGGCCTCGTCGAAAGCTTCACGGCGCTTGCGTCCGGCGATGAGAGCCGGGAGGGCCACATTTTCGAGGGCCGAGAATTCCGGCAGCAACTGATGGAACTGGAAGATAAACCCGAGATTTTGGTTGCGGAACTTCGACAGTTTCCGGTCTTTGAGCCGGAGGAGATTCTGACCATTGAAGATCACCTCCCCGCTGTCGGGGCGGTCGAGCGTGCCGGCAATTTGCAGGAGAGTAGTTTTTCCGGCACCGGAAGGGCCTACAATCGACATTATCTCGCCGCGTTGGAAGGAAAGCGAGATGCCGTTGAGCACATTTACCGGGCCGTAGCTCTTACGGATGTCACGGAGTTCAAGCATCAGGGGGGATCAGAGATTTTCGTCGCCGTCAGTGATCCAACTTCCCTGAAAACCGGCTTCGCGTATAGCGCTCTCCACTTGGGCGGCATGGGTGGAATCTTCCGGCAAGCCGTGGATATGGAGAACCTTGTCGGTTGTTTCAAGTTCCATCCGGAGATCAGCATCCGGGAATTTACGTTTCACAGCCGTTTTTATGGCTGCCACGCAGTCTTGGCATTTGGCGTTAGTCTGTAGTTTCATAAATGCAAAGATAGTGAAAAAGTTGCAGAGTTATGAAAGTTATGAAGGGTTAAGGTCGCGGATGATGAGGCCGGCGATGGTAAGGCCGAAGATGGCGGTGATGTGCATCAGAGAGCCGTTGATCCGGGCCTTTGAGGAGCACCATTCATGGTTTGCGAGGGAGGGATCGCCCGGAGCCGAGGAGGATTTGGGACAGACGCAGCGGTCGGTGCCGCAGGCGGATTCGGTGCCACGGTTGTCGAGGAGTTCATCGCTGAAGACGCAGAGAAATTTATGGGCAGGGTATTCCTTCCTCTTTTTGAATCTTTGTCGGAGTGCACGGGCGAGAGGGCATCCCTTTACTTTCCAGAATTCGGCCACCTGCACGCGGGTGGGATCGAGTTTGAGAGCAGCGCCCATCGAGGAGAAGAAGCGGGCGCGTGAACGCGTAGCGTGGAGGATAAGGGCAGCCTTGTCTTTGAGGGAATCGATAGCATCCACCACATAATCATAGGAATCAAGGTGGAAATTATCGGCTGTTTCTTCGGAATATATGGCCTGGATGGCATTTATCTCCACGTCGGGGTTTATCTCGAGGAGGCGCTGCCTGAGGGCCTCGACTTTCACCATCCCGACGGTCAGGGATGTGGCCATCATCTGGCGATTGACGTTGGTGATACAGACGCGGTCGCTGTCGACGATGGTGATATGGCCTATGCCGGAGCGAACGAGACCTTCGGCAGTCCATGAACCGACTCCACCGACACCGAAGATGATGACCCGGGCAGATGCGAGCCGCGACATTGCAGGGTCGCCGAGCAGGAGGCGGCTGCGATTGAAGAAAGGCTTATTATTTGGCATGGTTTGCAAAGGTAATGAAAAAAAGGGAGAAGGGGGCAATCGCCGGCGCGATTGAGGGGTAGGATGGGGACGAGGGGGAGGAAGGGGGACAAGGGGGACGAGGGGGAGACAATTGCTGATGGGATTGATGGGGAGGGAGTTAGGGAGAAAAATGTAAGAGAAAGGGAGGGAAGGCTAACTTTTTTCTTGTAAAAAGTTTGCAAGGAAAAAAATAAATCTGTAGATTTGCTTGACAAAACTAACTAACCAATTTTATGAGCCAGGAATCCCCGTTTATTAAATCGGTGCTTGGGATGCAGGCTAATTTGAGGTCGTTTGCGTTGAAACTCACCATGGATAAAGACGCAGCCCATGATTTAGTGCAGGATACGACCCTTAAGGCGCTTAACAGCGAAGAGAAATTCGTTGACAATGTGAACCTGAAGGGGTGGATGCTGACCATCATGCGCAACATCTTTATCAACAACTACCGCAAGAGCGTGAGGGAAAACACGGTGGTGGATTCGACAACCGACCTTTATCACCTCAACCTTAAGCAAGACTCCGGGTATGAAACACCCGAAGGAGCCTTTGCGGTAAATGAAATTTCTTCACTTTTGGCTAAATTTCCAAAGGATTTTAGCGAGCCGTTTAATATGCATGTAGCCGGCTATAAATATGAAGAGATTGCAGAACGTCTTTCAATGCCACTGGGCACAGTGAAGAGCAGAATCTTTTTCACCAGGAAGAAACTACGCGAAATCCTGAAGGATTACGAGTAAGGCTGCAAGCATTGCGAGTTGCAAATCCAATTGAGGAATAAAACCGGGCCGCAGAGGTCCGGTTTTTTAAAATTCAGGCAATGAAATAATTTCTGACCCGAAAAGATTGAAGATATAAACATTTTCACCCGAAGACAAACCTGAAACTTTCCACCCGGAGACAAACACACCCAAAGACAAACCCACCTGGAGACAAACCTGAAACTTTTCACCCTGAAGACAAATCCACCCAAAGACAAACCTGAAACTTTTCACCCGGAGCCAAACCAGAAACTTTTCACCCTGAAGACAAACCTGAAACTTTTCACGCGGAGACAAACCTGAAAGATTTCACCCGGAGACAAACCTGAAACTTTTCACCCGGAAGATTTTCACCCGGAGACAAACCCACCCGGAGACAAACCCACCCAAAGACAAACCCACCCAAAGACAAACCCACGCGGAGGCAAACCTGAAACAATTTCACTCGGAGACAAACATGATATTGAGATGGAGGAGATAACAGGGAGATTTGATTCGCTCACCCTCGAGGAGATGGGGAAAGTGGAGCTGATGAACAGGGTGGACTCGAAGTTTGTGACTACGGTTGACAAGATTCGGGAACTGCTGGAGGCTTGTAGCCGTGACTACTATGTCCAGGAGATAGGGGGAAGGAGAAACATGCCATATCATACGGTATATTATGACACCGAGGATACGGATATGTATTATCAGCACCAACGGGGGAAAAAGACGCGTCAGAAAATCCGGACGAGACTATACGAGGGGAGCATGACAATACCCTTCCTTGAGATAAAACGGAAAAACAACAAGGGACGCACCAAAAAGAAGCGGGTCTCGATGGAGGAGGGGGAAATCCTTGACCAATACACCGAGTTCATTGAGAAAAATTCATATTATACGCCGGAACATCTTACGCCTCAGATAGAGAACCATTTTTACCGGATCACCCTTGTGGACAAGGCTATGACAGAGCGTATCACTATAGACACCGGACTCCATTTCCATAACTTCACAACGGGCATGAGCCTTGATCTTGACAATACCGGCATCATTGAATGGAAACGTGACGGAATTTCAGGAAAGTCAGGGTTCGGGAGATTGCTCAGAGAGCTGCATATACATGAAAGCGGATTCAGCAAATATTGCATGGGGATGGCGCTGACTAATCCCGAGCTTCGGCAGAACCGGATCAAGGCTCGCCTGAGGAAGATCCTGAAGAGGCCACATATTTCCTGAAACCGGGGGTAAAGTAGATTGAATCACTGAAAATCAAAAGAGCCTCTACCTTGCAATTCTCCAGCAGTTGCCGGGCTTGTGCGGGAGTGCCGGCCATACAGGCTGTGGCGATACCGTCGGCCTCCATGCATGAGGGAGCGATCACCGTGGCGCTCAATATTTTGCTGATAAAGGGGCGTCCCGTGACAGGAGAGATGGTGTGAGCTACAGTGTTGCCGTCCTCCTTTCGGAAGTTACGGTAGTTTCCCGACGTGGCTATCCCGGCATCTGTGAGTTGCAGCACCATCATTGTCTGTTCCCCCGGAGCGGCACCCTCGACCGGAGCATCGACGGCTATCTTCCAGTCGCCGCCCGAAGGACTTTTGCCCGATAATGTGATTTCGCCGCCAATCTCTATCATGAAATCCGAGACACCGTTTCTTTCAAACATACCGGCCACCGCGTCGCACCCATAGCCTTTGGCGATGGCGGAGAAATTGAAACGTGTGCGGGCATCTTCCTTGATAACCAGGCTTCCGGCACGGGATGTTTTTTGAATGCCTACAAAGTTCATGACACTGTCGACGGCCAGAGTGTCGGCGTTGGGAGTATGGCCCGGTCCGAACCCCCAGGCTTCGATAAGGGGTCCGACAGTGGGGTCGAACAAGCCGTGGCTCAATCTGTTGATCCTTAACGACTCGTCGTAAACAGTGATGAAATGGCCGTCGACCTCCAGACTGTCGGCGGCGTTTAATTCTGACACGAGAGAATTTTTCTCGAATACAGACAGGCTATGGCTCACCTCGTTTAAAACCGGCATTACCGAGTCGCGGAGCGAGGAGGGGCCCCGGAAGGTTATGTGATAGAGAGTGTTCCAGACAATTCCCTCTATTTTTACATAATCCGCTTTGCGTTGGCAACCGAGACATAAAGGGGCGATAAGAAAGAGAAACACCGGCAGACGGCGATATTTATGGAAAAACGATAGCTGAGACATTCGGTCAACAGATTAAACGGGGAACCCGGGAATCGGGGGAATCGGATAATCATAAAAAATTTCCCCTAAATTAAGAAATAAAGCGATAAATTCGGTAAATTAGCAAAAGGAATCGACGGAGCCCCATATTTTTAGCGAAATCCGGGCATGGATTCAAAAAGTTTTTTGTTAAATATACCCTTAACTGATAATGAAGGAATCATTTGTATTTTTGGCAGCGGGTTTTGAAGAGATCGAAGCCCTGACAGTAGTGGATGTGATGAGACGGGCCGGCATGGAGGTTCACACGGTTTCCATCACATCGGCATTACAGGTAAGAGGCGCTCACGGAGTGACAGTAAACGCCGATTTACTGTTTGACAACACCCTCTTCGACAATCCGGAATGGCTTGTATTGCCGGGGGGTATGCCCGGTGCGACCAACCTTTATGAATTCGGGCCGCTTCAGGGCCTTCTGAGGAATCAGGCTGAATCGGCAGAGGGCAGGATTGCGGCTATATGTGCCGCTCCGGCAGTGGTGCTCGGGCAACTTGGCTTATTGAAGGGAGAGAAAGCCACCTGTTATCCCGGTTTTGAAAAATTTGTGGAGGGTGCGGAGATGGTGGATGCTCCGGTGGTTGTCAGCAATAAATTTGTATTGGGCAACGGTCCGGCCAACGCCTTGCCCTGGGCGCTCGAGATAGTGAGAGAAGCCAGGGGACAGGAGGAAGCGGCCAAGGTGGGGAGCGGTATGCTCTATTATCCCACGGCACTAAATCCTCAAGTGAATTATTTCGGCTGATGGCTGACATCTACTACACCATAGCGAAAGAGGGAAAGGGCGTTTTCAAGGAGAAAATGAGCAAATTTCTCTCTTTTGCCATA
This sequence comes from Muribaculaceae bacterium, assembly GCA_022509205.1. Taxonomy (GTDB): domain Bacteria; phylum Bacteroidota; class Bacteroidia; order Bacteroidales; family Muribaculaceae; genus Lepagella. Next base: position 15,729 of record JAFLTR010000029.1, read on the forward strand.
ATGGTGGACAATGCCGAGGAGGCCAAAGCAACAGTAAAACGTTTCCAGAACGAGTATCACGATTCAAGGCATGTGTGCTGGGCCTATATGTTGGGGCCTGAGCGCCAGGAATGGCAACTGAATGACAACGGAGAACCGTCAGGGACTGCCGGTAAACCGATTTTAGGGCAAATCAACAGTTTCGGGCTGACAAATGTCCTTGTGGTTGTGGTTAGATATTTCGGGGGGATAAAATTAGGCACTCCGGGTCTTATCGCTGCATATCGCGAGGCGGCAAGGCTGGCGCTGGAGGATGCCGGGAAAAAGGAGGAATTTCAAAAGGAGACTATCAGAATCAGTTTTCCTTATGAAGTCTCGAATGATGTGATGAAGATCGTGAAGACCGAAGAACCAGAAGTCCTGAACCGAAGTTTTGACAATAAATGCGAGATGACCCTTTCTTTCCGTCTGGATTATGCAGAGAGGATTAAGAGCCGACTGCAAAAAGTGGAGGGATTAGTGATAGAAGAATAGGGGAATTTTAAATAGAAGGGATTAGGGATTCGATTTGATCCGGGGTTGATGCAGACCCGAGATAAAGAGAGGGACAGACACCCTGCTTCTCCAGGTCTTCGGGGGTGAAGGGGAACGGTTTTCCTGACGGGTTGAACCATATAGCGTGCCAACCGGCCTTCATGGCTCCGAGGATGTCTGTGTCGGCATGATCGCCCACCATGATGAAAGGGGGAGTGGCGCCGGTTTCCTGAATGGCGTATTCAAAGAGTTTCGGGTTGGGTTTGTTAATACCGATTTCCTCGCTGACGATAGTGCGGGCGACATATCTCCAGAGACCTGAAAACTGCAGTTTCTTGTATTGGGTTTTAGAAAAACCGTTGGAAAGGATTGCGATGAGGGCTTTTTTCGAGAGCCTTTGCAGCATTTCCTCCATCCCGGGGAATTTCTCTTCCCCTTCGGCGAGAATGTCGAGATAAGTACGGTCGAGTTCCTCGCATACAGCTGTCAGAACTTCAAACTGACGTGTGGCCAGCGTTCTGCGCCAGCGTTCCACCTTCAAATCGCGCGTAGATACCTTTCCCCGGGCATAAAGGTCCCACAAGAGGGAATTGTTGGCATGATATATCTCCCGGAATTCAGCCAGGTCTTTAAACAGTTTCCTCAATATAGGCGATATCTCGTAAAGCTTACCCAGGGCGACGGCCGAATTAGCCGAGAAATTCCAGAGGGTGTCGTCAAGGTCGAAAAAAATCCATTTCATAGAGCAAATTTACACATAATCGGGGGATTTTTTGCAACAGCTTTCAGTAAGTCAAAAAAATTACCGATATTTGCAGTCGGAAAAATTAAAGGCCCTCACGGTCAAAGCCAAGAGGGTGAAGATATCATAACATTAATAACGAAAAATTATGCCAAGCGGAAAGAAAAGGAAAGGCCACAAAATGGCGACACACAAGCGCAAAAAAAGACTGAGAAAGAATCGTCATAAGAAGAAGTAAGACGGGTCTTCGGTAATCAGGATTACCGGAAAGGCGTAGAAAAAATAAGCAGACAATTTACAAGGGTGGGGCATAAATCTTCATTCCTGTATTGTCTGCAATATTTTTTGCATAGGTCAGACAGCAGGCATACCGTCAGCGGGGCTGAAAGTCTGACAGTTAAACAAAACGTAAGATGAAAAGCGAATTAGTAGTAGATGTCCAGCAGAAAGAGATCTCGATAGCATTGCTTGAGGATAGCCGGCTCGTTTCGTTGCAGAAAGAGAGCCGCAACCAGGCATATGCCGTCGGCGACCTTTACCTTGCTAAGGTGAAGAAACTTATGCCGGGACTGAATGCCGCGTTTGTGGATGTCGGCTTTGAAAAAGACGCTTTTCTTCATTATTTGGATCTCGGGCCACAGTTTAACACCTTCAAATCCTTTCTTGATGAAGCCCTGGGCGACAAGAAGAAGGTGCCCTCCATTTCAAAAGTGAAACGCCAGGAGGATATACCGAAGCAGGGGACTATCCAGGATGTGGTGCAACCGGGCCAACAACTGCTCGTGCAGATAGCCAAAGAGCCTATTTCATCGAAAGGCCCGAGGCTTACCACCGAGATATCATTCACGGGCAGATTTCTCGTGCTTATCCCGTTTGGTGACAAGATTTCCATCTCCCAGAAGATCAAGAGCACCGAGGAGAAAGTGAGACTGCGCCAGCTTGTGGGCAGCATCAAGCCGAAGGGATATAGCGTAATCATCCGGACATCTGCCGAAAACAAGAAATTTGCCGAGCTAAACCAGGAGATGCGCACCCTGGTGAAATCGTTTGAGGATGCAGTGGCAAAAATGCAACGCAGCCAGCCTCCTATGCTTATATATGAGGAGGAGTCGAGGGCAGTCAGCATCATCAGAGATATATTCTCCACGGATTTCGAGCACGTGTATGTGAACGACAAGGACACTTTCGAACAGATCAAGCATTATATAGAGCTGATATATCCGGAAAAGAAGGAGATTGTGAAGCTCTATCAGAAGGAGATACCGATTTTCGACCATTTCAATATCTCCCGACAGATCAAAAGTTCTTTCGGGAAAACGGTATCTTTCAAGAGTGGCGCCTACATAATAATCGAACATACGGAGGCTCTTCATGTGATCGATGTCAATTCCGGCAACCGTAGCAAGCAATCCTCGGATCAGGAATCAAACGCTTTAGACGTGAACCTGAAGGCGGCCGACGAGATAGCACGCCAGCTGAGGCTCCGGGACATGGGTGGAATCATAGTGATAGATTTCATCGACATGAACAAGGCCGAGCATCGCCAGACTCTCTATGAACACATGAAAGAGATCATGGCTAAAGATAGGGCCCGCCATAATATCCTGCCGTTGAGCAAGTTCGGACTTATGCAGATCACCCGCCAGAGGGTGCGTCCGGCGCTCGATATCACCACCTCGGAGGTGTGTCCGTCATGTTTCGGGAAAGGAGAGATACAACCCTCCCTGCTTTTCACCGACAAGCTTGACGAGAAGCTCGATTATCTTGTCAACACCCTGAAGGTTAAGAAATTCTCCATGTATGTACATCCTTTTGTAGACGCATACGTGAAGAAAGGATTGATTTCAATCTACACCCGGTGGCGCCGTAAGTTCGGCAGAGGAGTGAAAGTGCTCCCTGACCAGAGCCTTGCTTATCTCCAGTATAAAGTGCTCGACCAGGAAGGAAAGGAGATAGACCTTAAGGAGGAGAGCGACTTCAATAGCAATCAGTCGAAGAGTCACGCCCGCCACAAGGAGAGAAATAATGAAGAAAATCAGCAACAATGAATGTGGAGCCTCCGATGAAGACGATATCTTTTTCGGAGGCTTCTTTTTTAGCCTCTTCATAAGCCGCCCCGACATCCGGAAAGATTCTCGCGTCGATTCCTTTTTGCTGAAATTTCTCCCATAGTTTTTCCGCAGGGAGAGCCCGCGGAATCCGTGCGTTGGTGAGATAATACACCGCATCGCGCGGCAAGATGTCGAGAATCCGGTCGATGGCCTTGTCAGCTACGAAGCCGATGACAACTCTCAACGTTTCATGACGGCCTTCTTGCATCAAGCGGGCAAGTTGACGGAAATTATATGTCAGCCCTCCTATATTATGACCCGTGTCGGCTATTGTCAACGGTTTGCCGGAGAGAATCATCCATCTGCCTGCCAGACCCGTCTGCTCCACCACTTTTTCAACACCATCCTTAATAGCCTCATCGCTTATGCGGATTCCGAGTTTCATCAATTCCTTAATTGCAGAAAGGACCGTGGAGATATTCTTTTTCTGATAATCCCCGCCTAAGGGAAGAGTGAATTTCAATCCGTCGAAGGATATTTTCCAACCTAGCTGATCTTCCTTACTTATCAAAGACTCTGATTCTTGATCTGCAAAGACTAAAGGAGAGCCGGAGGCTTCCGCTTTTTTAACAAACACCGGAGCCGTTTCCTCCTGTGTCTCGCCGATCACTACGGGTCGCCCCGCCTTGATGATACCGGCTTTTTCCGCAGCGATTTTCTCGAGAGTGTCGCCGAGAAACTGATTATGATCGTGAGAAATATTAGTTATGACGGAAAGTTCGGGGGTTATGATGTTGGTGGAATCAAGACGTCCTCCCATACCAACTTCAATCACGGCATAGTCTACTTTTTGGGCGGCAAACCAATTGAAAGCCATAATCATAGTGAGTTCAAAGAAAGAGGGTTTCCCTTCATAACCCGACTCTGACCATTTTTCTACAAACTCCACCACTTTATCCTCAGAAATCATCTTCCCGTTGATTCTGATCCGTTCACGGAAATCCACAAGATGAGGAGAAGTGTAAAGTCCTACCTTATATCCGGCCGACTGCAATATCGAAGCTATGAGATGGGATGTGCTTCCCTTGCCGTTGGTGCCACCGACATGGATCGACTTGAATTGAGTGTGGGGATCGCCGAAGAATCGGGAAAGGTTGAGACTTGTGGTCAGACCCGGCTTATATGCGGCCGCTCCGACGCGTGAGAACATCGGCAGCTGACTGTAGAGAAACTCCAAAGCTTCAGGGTAGGTTAGTTTTCCCATTTTTTGAGATTAAATCAGATTGAATCATTAAGGGAGAAAGGAGTCAATAGTATAGAAACAAGCCCGTGATGCCTGCCAGGACGATAATCAGGATCGGATGGACTTTTATACTTTTCCTGCTGAACTTTATAGGGAAATAAGCGAGACAGAAGGCCGCCACGCAGATGCCGATATTGGTCCATAGCTGCCATCCGATGCCCCTGGGGTTGAAATTGGGCGCATTCATCAGCATTATTGCGGCTGCGGCAATCAACCCGACAATGACCGGGCGGAGCCCGGAAAAGACAGCCTTAATAACTCCGCTCTCGCTATGCTTACGGATAAAATGGGAGCTATACAGCACCAATAAAAAACTTGGGATGACCACAGCCAAAGTGGCCAACAGGGAGCCGAGCAACGACCAGCCTATGGAACTGAGAGCCGGGTCTACTTCCCCCGGAGCCACATAACCGATATAAGTGGCTGAATTAATGCCGATAGGGCCGGGGGTCATCTGCGAGATGGCGACTATGTCGGTGAACATAGTCTCGGAGATCCATCCGGGAGAAACCACCGCTTTCTCTACAAGAGAGAGCATGGCATAGCCTCCTCCGAATCCGAAGATGCCGATCTTAATATATGCCCAGACGAGTTGCCAATAGATATTCATTGCTTGGATTTTGCTTTATAACGTTGAGGCAGCCACCAGGCCAGGAACCCACCGAGGCCTCCAAGCACAATAAAGAAAATAGGGTTGGAGACAAGGCCTAAATCAAGGGATATCATGAGAGCCACCACAAGAGGGATCCAGACAGTCTTCCATTTCAGTTTCGCCGCCTTAGCCGAAGTGATCACCGGAGCGATTATGAGAGCCACCACCGCGGGACGTATACCCATGAATATGGCCGACACCACCCGATTGTTTTTTATGATTTCCGGAGTCAGGAAGATAGCTATGGCCAGAATTATAAGAAAAGATGGCAGGATAGTACCCGCCGCAGCCACCACGGAACCGCGGCCACCTTTTATGCGGTCGCCCACGGCTGTGGCTATATTAACGGCAAGAATTCCCGGAAGGGACTGGGCGACTGCCAGTAAATCCAGGAATTCTTCTCTTTTTATCCAACCGTGTCTATCCACAATTTCCCTCTCGATGATGGAAATCATTGCCCAGCCTCCGCCGAAGGTGAAAGCACCGATCTTGAAAAAAGTAGTGAAGAGACTGAGGTAAGGTCCCATCAATATTTATGGGTTGTGGTCTCAAGTTCTTCGGTGGTCAGTTTCTTATGGTCCATCGACCACCACACATAGGCGATGTAGCCTAAGACGAACGGAATGACGATGGAGACATAGCTCATTGCCTTGAGGGTAAATTCGGAAGATGATGCGTTGCGGATTGTCAGCGATGAGGCCGGGTCGATCAGCGACGGGTAGAAGGCAGTGTTGCCATAACCGGCAGCCCAGAAGAGAGCAATCACCGCAAGTGTGGTGCCGACTCCGGTAAACCAGATTCCCTTGGTGAAATGTTTTGAGAAAATGGATTTCAGGAGACCGAAGAGCACCAGTACCACACCGATAACGAGAGTCATACCTGTCCACCAAAGATGGGTGAGATTATGGAAATACTTGTATGGTTCCTCGGTGGCCGTCACAGTGAGGTCTTCATTTGTCGTGGCATCATATCCTGTGATAGTGCAGATCATGGCAAGGAACCACAGGAAGAAGATAACAAAGATACCACCGTTGACGAGAGCCTTGTTTTTCAAAGTCTCGAAGAAATCCGGGTCGTCGATATTGTTCATCATATAAAGGGCAGCCTGCATACGAGCCAAAAAGAGCACCGCCACTCCAAGTATGAGATTCTTCCAATTGAAAATAGCCTCAAAACCATGTGAATGAGACCATTGAGAGATCACCGGGCTCCGAGAGTCAAGGAGATTGCCCCTTGTCACCGTGAATTCGGCTCCGAAGAAGAACATCGAAACAGCAACCCCTAAGAGAATACACCCCACGCATCCGTTGATGAAGAGGAATGTATCGTAGGTCTTTGTGCCATAAATATTTCCCGGTTTCCTTCTATATTCGTAGCTGACTGCCTGAACGATGAAGCTGAAAAGTATGAGGAGCCACAGCCAGTAGGCGCCCCCGAAGCTCGTGGAATAGAATAGGGGGAAAGAGGCAAAAAATGCACCTCCGAACACTACCAAAGTGGTGAATGTTATTTCCCATTTGCGACCCATTGAATTTACAATGAGTTCCTTCCGTTGGTCAGACCCTGCCGTCAGCAGCATCGATTGCCCTCCCTGCACAAAGAGGAGAAACACGAGCAAACCTCCCAGGACGGAGATCAGACACCACCAATAATTCTGCAAATATTCCCAAGCCATAATTAATGTGCGTTATCGATTTCCAAATTTGTTAACGATCTCTTATTCACCTGTTTGATCATGATGCTGACTTCAGCTATGAGGAGCACGGTGAATATCAAGGCGAAGAGCCAGAAAGTCAGGATTACGGAACCGGCCTGTATCTGAGAGATAGCCGCTTTTGTGGGCAGAAGATCCTGCACGGTCCAAGGCTGACGTCCCACCTCGGCAACCGCCCATCCTGCCTCCGAGCATAGCCACATGAAGGGCACAGACAGCATTGCTATCCACTGGAGCCATTTCTTTCTCTTGAGCCACTCGCCACGGCTATAGACGAAGAAGAGGGCCGCTACGTAATAAAGGAGGAAATATGTGCCGAGGAACACCATGATACGGAACATGGTGAAGGTCAGACCCACCGGCGGTATGGCTTCCTCGACGCTATCAAAATAGCCGTAGCCGAAATAAGGATAATATAACCTTAAATCCTTTTCTGCCGCCAGCATAGCGGCTTCATCACGGTTGGCTCGGGCGATATCATACGCCCTCAGGGCCTCGTGGGCCAGTTTTCCCTGCCGGATACGTTCCTCATAAGAAACAGTGTTGACAGTGTCGCCGTTTTCATCGATAGTGTAGCCCTGAATGATATCGGCTATACCGGGCACATAAGCGTGGAGGTCGTGTTTGGCAAGTATCGAAAGGCCGTAAGGCACCGTGATATCGAAGAGATATTCATCCTCGTCGTTATTCCAGGTCTTGTTGGGGTTGACGATGCCGGCAGCCACTAGTCCGGCCGACTCATGACCGTGGTAGAGACCCTCCATTGCGGCGAGTTTCATAGGCTGATGCTTGGTAACCTCCACGGCAGAACCGTCGCCGGTCCACATGGTCAGAAGGAGACCTATGAGGCCAATCCATCCGCCCACCTTGATTGAACGCTCGGCAAAAGGAATGTTGCGTTTCTTATAGAAGAACCAGGCGCTCACTCCGATTACAAAGACTCCCGAGAGAGCCCATCCGGAGAAGACAGCATGGAGATATTTATTCACGGCTATTCCCGAGAATAATTCCCAGAAATTGTTCATTACATTCCTCATCTGGCCGGGGTCGAACTCCATGCCCACAGGATATTGCATCCAGGCATTCGCCACAAGAATCCAGAGAGCGGAAACAGAGGCGCCAAACCAGGTCATCCATGTGGAGACAAGGTGAAATTTCTCGCTCACTTTTCCCCAGCCGAAGAACATCACAGCAACAAAAGTGGCTTCTATGAAGAAGGCCACGAGCCCTTCTATGGCAAGCGGAGCACCGAAAATGTCACCCACAAACCATGAATAATTGCTCCAGTTTGTGCCGAATTCAAATTCCAGAATGATACCTGTGGCTATACCGATGGCAAAATTGATTCCGAACAAGGTCATCCAGAACTTTGTGGCGGCCAGCCATTTCTCCGATTTGGTCTTAAAATAAATGCTTTCCATCACCGCCACCATCAGGGAAAGACCCAGGGTGAGAGGCACGAAAAGCCAATGGTAGATTGCTGTCAGCGCGAATTGCAATCTCGACCAATCGACCACTGTCATTAAATCGTCCATGTGTATTTTTCTATGTTAAGGTTATTGTTTTTATAATTTGCCTAAGAGATTCGGCTTTTCGGGGAGTGGGATAACTCGGTTATCTGTTGATTAATTCACTCCTTACATGTTCGGCCCTTTCCTCATCCGTGTTGAAATCGCGTTTCAGAAGATTCGGGAAAAAGAGTAGTTTCATCACTACAAAAAAGATGAAAACCTTGACCAGAATGATGATCCAAAGAGTTTTCCCCACAGTCATATCCCGGAACCCTTCATAATAAAGATCCCAGACCCGCCGCGGAAAACTTTTTGCTTGAGCCATCACCGAGATATTACTTATCGCAAAATTAATGATATTTCTTTAACACGCAACATCTCTCTATAATGGAATTTGGGAAATATATTAGACAGGGTCTGAAAATTTGTTTATCTTTGCTACATAAAAAGAGATCCGCTATGGCATTATGGTTTGAATGTAAGGTGCGTTATGAAAGGATGACAGAAAACGGCACCGTCAAAAAAGTGAACGAACCCTATCTTGTAGACGCTTTGACTTTTACTGAGGCAGAGTCACGAATAATAGAGAAAATCACACCCTATATTTCAGGAGATTTCAGTATTTCAGCTGTTAAGAAGACCAGGATTTCCGATATCTTTTTCGATGACAGGGGTGACAAATATTATATGGTGAAAGTCAATTTCATCACCCTTGACGAGAAATCGGGAGTGGAGAAGAAGGCGGCAAATTTTATGCTTGTCCAGGCATCGGACTTTGCCGATTCGTTGAAGAAATTCGAGGAGGGGATGAAAGGCACACTCGCCGACTATGAGATTGCCTCCATCACTGAGACACCACTTATGGATGTCTTCCCCTATCAACTGGGAGCGATGAAAGCGCCCGAAGACGTCAAAGAACAATAACTTCCTGAAAAAATCGGGAAGATTCGGAAAGATATACATCCGGACCGTATGTCAGCAATTGCGCAAAACATAAGGAAATTCAGGCAAATTGTGCCGCCGGGGGTTGAGATTGTGGCCGTCAGCAAGTTCCATCCCGCCTCTATGATTATGGAAGCCTACGAGGCGGGGCAGAGAAATTTCGGAGAAAGCCGTGTGCAGGAATTCGTTGAAAAAGAAAGGGAGCTCCCGAAAGATATCCGGTGGCATTTCATCGGCCATCTGCAGACCAATAAGGTGAAAGCGGTCATAGGAAAGACCTCTCTTATAGAGAGCGTGGATTCCGAGAGACTATTGGAACTGATCGACCGGGAATCTGAAAAGGCGGGAGTCATCACCAATGTCTTGCTTCAGGTGCATGTGGCAGCAGAAGAGGCTAAGTTCGGCTTCTTCCCGGAGGAGCTAAAGGCATATTTTGAAAGCGGGAAATTTGTAGGCCTGAAAGCTACCAAAATATGCGGACTTATGGGAATGGCCACAAATACTGACGACGTGGAGAGGATAAGGAATGACTTTTCACGGATTCATACACTTTTTGAAGAAGTCAGAAGCCTTTATTCAGAACAACTGCCGGAATTTACAAAATTGTCCATGGGGATGAGTGGAGACTGGGAGATTGCGATGGAGGAAGGTTCGAATATAGTTAGAATCGGCTCGGCCATTTTCGGAGAACGTAACTATTAAAATCTAATAAAAAATATAATTATGGCAGAAACGCTAAATCCACAAGTAAAGAAAGGTGGAAACACGGTGGCGATCATCGCGATGTTCTTTATGTTTGCGATGATATCATTCGTCACCAACCTGGCAGCCCCGATCGGCACTATCTGGGGTAATTATTATGAAGGCAACAGCTTCCTTGGAATGCTGGGTAACATGATGAACTTCCTTGCATATCTCTTCATGGGCATACCGGCGGGCAACCTTCTGTTGAAAATCGGATATAAGAAGACCGCCTTGCTTGCGATGTGTGTTGGTATCGTAGGTTTGTTCGTGCAATGGCTATCAGGTGTAGGTGTTATCGGGACAGGAGCGTTTATTGTCTACCTGATAGGAGCGTTTATCGCCGGTTTCAGTGTATGTATGCTCAACACTGTGGTAAACCCCATGCTCAATATTCTCGGAGGCGGAGGCAACAAGGGCAACCAGCTTCTTCAGACCGGGGGCGCGCTGAACTCCTTGTCGGGAACTCTGACTCCTTTCCTTGTAGGCGTATTGATCGGGGTGCTCACTCCCGAGTCGAGAATCTCGAATGTTGCACCCCTGCTTTGGATTGCAATGGGCGTTTTTGCTGTGGCATCTGTAATCATCTGGTTTGTGAATATTCCGGAACCCAATCTCCAGAAAAAGGATGCACCCAAAGTGAAATTTACTCATAGTCCCTGGAATTTCCGCCACACAGTGCTCGGTGTGATCGGTATCTTCATTTATGTGGGTATCGAGATCGGTATTCCCGGCACACTCAACTTCTATCTGGCCGATCAGGGAGCCAACGGTGCAGGCGTGATAGGTGAGGCCTCTGTAATTGCCGGAGCCGTTGTGGCTATTTACTGGTTCCTGATGCTTTGCGGAAGAACAATCAGTTCTGCCATTTCAGGGAAAATCTCCACCCGGACTCAGCTGATTGGGGTCACGGCCGTGGGAATCCTCTTTGTTGTAGCTGCCATTCTTTCAGGTAAGGAAACCACAATCAATGTCCCGACATTTATTTATAGCGGTCCGGAGGGTGCTGAGGCACAAGTTCCGATTTCGGCCGTGTATCTTGTGCTTTGCGGACTTTGCACATCCGTGATGTGGGGTGCAATATTCAATCTTGCAGTAGAAGGTCTCGGCAAATACACGGAGCAGGCATCCGGTATATTCATGATGTTTGTAGTAGGTGGCGGTGTAATCCCTTTGCTACAGCAACTTATCTCCAATACCGTGGGCTATATGGCGAGCTATTGGCTTATCGTCGGATGCCTCGGCTATCTATTCATCTATGGTATCTGGGGTTGCATTAATGTCAATAAGGACATTCCGGTGGACGATGAACCGGCAAATGAACTCAAGGAAGCGATTATAAATGCTGAATAAGTTTCCGAAATCAAAGTGAGAACGGATAAGGATAAAATCTCGGGGAATACATGGTTTTCCCGGGTTCTTATCGACCGGAAGGGAATAAATTTTGACTGTTATGAAGGCGTTGTTTATAAACGGAAGTCCCCACGTTAAAGGATGTACGAAAAGAGCACTCGAGGAAGTAGAGAAAATACTTAAAGAGGAGGGATTTGAAACAGACTGGCTTGAAGTAGGCACAAAAGATGTGCGCGGTTGCATCGGTTGCTATTATTGTACCACTCATCAAAAATGTGTCTTCAATGATATAGTGAATGAGTCTGCCTCAAAACTTGAGGAGGCAGATGCTGTGATAATCGGCACGCCGGTGTATTATGCCGGCCCCAACGGTCAGCTTCACTCATTTCTCGACAGATATTTCTTCAGCACAGCCACATCCTTTCCAAAGACAATGAAAGTGGGAGCCACGGTTGTCTCCTCGAGAAGAGCCGGGTCAACCAGTGCCTTTGATGATATCAACAAATACTTCACGATCAGCAGTATGCCGATTGCTCCGAGTACATATTGGAATGAGGTGCACGGTTTCACTCAAGAAGATGTGGAGAAAGATCTGGAAGGATTGCAATGCATGAGAAATCTTGGAAGAAATATTGCATTCCTTGTGAAAGCTATCAAGTTGCAAGCTGAAAAAGAGGGTGGAATGCCGCAACAGGAAAAAACTTACCGCACCAATTTTTTTCAGTCTTAAATTAAACCAAGCCGGTTTTTTATTAAGATTTTATTAAATTTGCAACATAAACATATCAAAAACCAAACGATTATGAAAAAATTATTAGTGGCGTTGCTCATCGCAGTCATGGGGATGGGAGTTGCAAACGCTCAATTTAAATTCGGAGTTAAAGCCGGTGTAAACGTTAACCATATCAGTGGTGCCGGTTTAGGTGATTTGGGCGACCCTGCTAACAAGGCCGGCTGGACTGCCGGTGTTATGACCGAGTTCCAAGTACCTGTCGTAGGAATCTGTCTTGACCTGTCGTTGATGTATAGCCGTCTCAACAGCCTTGATGAGAATAAGAATTTCCTTATGATTCCTTTGAATCTGAAATATAAATTCGGTCTGCCGGTAGTGGGCAGTTTCCTGGCCCCATATATCTTCACAGGTCCGAGTTTTGACTTCAAACTGGATAAGTCTACAATTAATAATATGAAAACCAAAACATTCCAGGCTGTTTGGAATGTCGGTTTAGGTATCGAGCTTATAAAACATTTGCAGATCGGCGCCTCCTATGGCTTCGGTATCAACAATATCATGGATAAGGTCGTGACTGATATGAAGGGAGAGAAGCTCCACAACAATTATTGGACAATCACAGCCGCCTATCTGTTCTAAATTAAAAGATTACAAGAGTGAGGATTTATCCGAAGAGATAAATCCTCGCTTTCACAAAATCGCATGAGGAAACTAATTTTACTTAGCATACTGCTACTGACTACGCTATGCGCCTCGGCAGAATTCCGTTGGGGTCCTACAGCGGGAGTCAATTTTTCAACGCTCCATTGGAAACAGGATCTTGCCAAGACCACGATGCGAACCGGCTTTGATGTCGGTGTGGCCGGAGAACTAATGATACCGGGTATCGGGTTTGGAGTTGATATGGCACTTCGATACAATCTGCATGGAGCCCATGTGGCTTTCGGAGACCATAAGATATGGAGCATAGACGGGATTGAAAACCAGAATGTATGGTTTCATACACTGGAAATCCCATTAAATCTAAAATTCAAATGGACCCGGCTAAATGGTCTTGAAAGAATCATAGCTCCTCTGGTATATGCCGGGCCGGTGTTTAATTTCACCTTGAGCACAAATAAAGCTCCGGCCGTGGAACATCCTGCCGGATATGTTGCCATTCAAGTGGCCGGTGGCGTCGAGCTTTACGAACATTTCCAAATTTCAGGTGGTTATTCCTGGGGTGTAAGCTATCAGGTGAGAACTCTCAAACTTGACAATTATTCCGCGCAACCCAGAGGAGGTTTCATTCAGTTAGCCTATTTCTTTTGAACAGTCAAAAGTTTGTCGACGTAATCCTGCCCCTTCCTCTATATTCCTCCTACACTTATTCCGTACCCGAGGAATTCAGGGATGATGTCCAGGTCGGATCACGTGTGCTGGTGCAATTCGGCAAAAAGAAGTATTATACCGGGATTGTAGAGGCTCTGCATTCCAACGAGCCGAAAGGATACGACGTCAAACCTCTTGTGAGTGTCCTGGATCCTGAACCCATTCTTAGATATCCCCAGCTAAATTTCTGGAAATGGATATCAGACTATTATCTCTGTTCACCCGGCGAAGTCTATAAAGCGGCTCTTCCGACAGGCCTCAAACCGGAAAGCGAAACGCGCATTATCCTAAATCCCGATTATGAGGCCGACGATTCCAATCCCTTAAAACTCACCGATCATCAGGCTCTCGTGCTTATGACAATGCAGGAGAAGAAACGCATGACTGTGGGTGAACTGGAAGGGGAGACGGGTATTCGGAATGTGACTAAAGTTATCATGCCGATGCTTGATGAAGGAATTCTTCAGATCGATGAACGCATAGCAGAAAAATACCGTCCCAAGAAGATCACTACCGTTTCTTTGAATTTTGAAAGGGGTAACCAAGAAAGACTGCATGAATGTTTCGATGCGGTAAAGAGATCGCGACTTCAGGAAAAGGCATTGCTGACCTATCTCGACCTTTCGGGATGGCTGTTGCCAAACACTAAGGTCAGCATTGTGACCAAACAGCATCTCCTTGACGTTTCAGGGGTTTCTCCCGCAGTGGTGAAAGGGATGTCGGACAAAGGGATTTTCATTATTGAAAAGAAAATCGTAAACCGTTTCGATCCTGACTCGGATAAAAATAACGATATTAATCTGCCGGTTTTGTCGCCGGCTCAACAGCAGGCCCTCAAATCTATCGACCAGGGATTCAAAGACAAATCCATCCAATTGCTCCATGGGGTGACAGGAAGCGGCAAGACTGAGATCTACACCC
>JAFLTR010000003.1 GCA_022509205.1 Muribaculaceae bacterium
TTTATTTAGTTAGTCCTTTTCCGGGGTGCCCAGAACAGGACTCGAACCTGCACGCCTCGCAGCACTCGCACCTGAAACGAGCGCGTCTACCATTCCGCCACCTGGGCCAGTTGCAATGGCAAAGTTATATAATTATTCGATTATTTGCAAATGAATTTAAAAGAGTAAGGTCAAATGGAAAATCCGAGGCGGTGGATGTCAGTGTGCACCATAAGAGAGTTTGGATTTAATCAATTTGCGGAGAGAGAGTATGGCCGGGATAAGAAAGGAAATGAAATATTTGAGGAATGGTATAATTATTTAGAAAGTAGAGTCGTTATTATTTTGATTCATCTGATTTTAAGTTTCGCAAATTGATGAAATCCCTAATATACAATCATGCCTACATTATGTAGGGTGTAGAGAAAAATGGGATTTTCTTGAGAGTTATCTAAATATTAAAGAGACGGTTGTTGTATGGATGGAAAGGAACGGACTCTGAGCGGGCATATTGCCATGTTGCTGGCCACAGTGATGTGGGGAGCTATGGCTCCGATAGCCAAGGGAGTGTTGGAGGGTGGAACTCTCAACGGTTTGACGCTTTCAATGATAAGGATCGGAGGCGGCGCATTCCTCTTTCTGCTGTTTTCCATGCTGCCCCATAGGCTTACCGGAGATGTGAAAGTGGCTAAACGGGACTTCCTTTCTCTATTTCTTGCCTCGGTGATTATGATTTCGGCCAATCAGGGTCTATTTATCATAGGGATACAATACACCTCTCCGGTGGATACTTCCGTCATGTGTACCCTAACCCCGGTTTTCACACTGCTGCTGTCGGCTATTTTTCTTGGGAATCCCATCACAATACTAAAATTGACCGGAGTAGTGGTGGGATTGACCGGTGCACTGATGATGGCTTTCACCAATGAAGGAAACGAAATCGCAACTAATCCTCTGCTTGGTAATACGCTGGGAATGCTCGCCCAACTGTGCGCGGCCATCTATTATGTATTTTTCCTGCGGCTTATCAATAAATATCCGGCTTTCACCGTAATGAAATGGATGTTTCTCTTTTCCGCGTTGACATATATCCCCGGGATGTTACCTTTTGCAGGCAGCATCGACTGGGTTGCTCTATCTTCCACCGATTACCTCTCGTTAGGTTACATTATAGTATTCCCCACTTTCCTTGCTTACCTCATCATTCCATTTTCGCAGAGATTACTGAAACCCACGGTGGTTTCCTCTTATGCCTATCTTCAGCCGGTGGTGTCAGCAGTTCTGGCAGCCTCAATGGGTCTTGCCCTGTTCGGTTGGAACCGAATATTCGCCTCGCTATTGATATTTACCGGAGTGTTTCTTGTGTCGTTCTCCATGGGCAAGCATACTGCCTCTTCCCGCAAGATCAAAGCCGGGATTCAAGGATGAGAATCCCGCGAGGGAGAACGCATTGATATTGTTTTTGTTTGGGAATTTTTATAATTTTGCCGCAGAAGGTAAAATAAGGGGAAAAATTTACAGCAATAACAAATAAGCGGAGAAGAGATCATGGACGAGAAAAAAGATTACGGTCCCATCATAGAAGAGAGGGTAGAGAGAGTTTACCAATCGATGGAGCCTCGCACGTCGGAGGCTGATATGAAGCGTCTTAAGGATGCATTTGAACTGGCACGAGAGGCCCATGCTCCACAAGTAAGGAAAACCGGCGAGCCCTATATCCTGCATCCTATAGCGGTGGCAACAATTGCAGCCGAGGAGCTGAGGCTTGACATAAATTCCGTGATTGCCGCTTTCCTCCACGATGTGGTGGAAGATACACCCCACTCCATTGAAGAGATCAACGCGCGCTTTGGCGATGACGTGGCCTATCTGGTGAAAGTGCTCACGAAGCCTGAAAAGCACATTTCTCCCGACCAGAGCAAGCAAGTGGATAACTTCCGCCAGATGCTCAATTCGATGCAACGAGACATCCGTCCGATCTTCGTAAAACTTGCCGACCGCCTCCACAATATGAGGACTCTTTCGTCGATGAAGCCCCACAAGCAGATGAAGATAGCGGGAGAGACCGACTATTTCTATGCCCCCCTTGCCAACAGGCTCGGTTTATATTATGTGAAAACCGAGTTGGAAAACCTTAGCTTCAAGTTCCGATGCCCGCATGACTACGAGGAGATAACGCGCTGGATCGATCAAGACCGGCGGCAGCAGAAAGAGAGACTCGAGAGGTTCAGACGCCAGGTGGAGGCCACCCTTATGGAATCAGGCATCGAAGCTAAAGTAGCGGTGGAATATCGAGAACCTTACAGCATCTGGCGCAAGATGCGGAAATATGGCGACGATTTCAATCACCTGAAGTATCGCCATTTCACAGAAATCATCTTCAAAGTGCCCGAGGGGTCCGGAGAGAAAGAGACAGCCCTAAAGATATATTCAATACTGACCGACAGCTTCCGGGAAAAGCCGGGAGGCCTTTCAAATTATATCGATTCTCCGAAAGAAAACGGTTATCAGAGCCTTCATGTGAAACTGTTGGCTGATTTTGGCCGATGGCAGGAAGTGCATATCAACAGCCGCAGGATGGCGGAAGATTCCCATCGCGGCCTCGACACGCGCCACTCCCAGGAATATATCGAAAGATGGCTACACAAATTCCGGAGCACACTTCGCGATATCGGCAATCATGAGACGGGGATCGACTTCATGGAAAAGGTGACAGCCTCGTTCTACAATGATGATATCATGGTGTTCACTCCGCATCTGAAGACAATAATGCTGCCTCAGAAAGCGTGTGTGCTTGACTTTGCCTATGAGATTTCAACAGAGACAGGCGATCATGCGAAATATGCCAGAATCAACGGTTTTCTTGCCTCGGCCACAGCAATATTACAGCGAGGTGACGTTGTGGAAATTTTCACCGACCCCGAAGTGGTGCCCACCTTTGAGCGTCTTGCTGCCGTGGTGACCTACAAGGCCCGCAATGCCATACAGACCTATCTCAACAGCCGACCTAAGCCTAAATTCTGCCGTTGCGGTTTCTGCAAGCCGATACCGGGCGAGGAGGTGGTAGGATTCCTTGAAGATGACAGTTCCCTGACGCTTCATAAGAGAGATTGCCCCATAGCAATACGCCTCGCCTCCCAACGGGGTGACAGAATACAGAGCGTGGATTTCGAGCCCGACGGCACTTTATATCCGGTCACACTTACAATCAAGGCAGTAGACAGAGTGCATCTATTTGTGGATATCGCCGACTGCATCTCCAAGCGTCTCAATTTGAATATGACCCACTATGATGCGAAAGCAAAAGACTACATAGTGGTCATGGAAATATCTTTCGGCATACACTCCTACAACGAACTCGAAACAATCATGAATTCCGTTTCGTCGATCGATGGTGTAGATGAAGTGAAACGAAAAATAGATTAGATAAACTCTTCGCCGAAGCGTGATTTCACATCGTTGACGATATTGCGTATTTTCTGCTCCTCATTTAAGGGATAGATAAGCAGAGCTTTCTCCGTATCAGCCACAATGTAATTCTTCAGGCCGGCAGCCACGATGATTTTGTTGCCTTCAGCCGCAAAAATAGAATCTTCGCAGTCGGTAGTTATAACCTTGGTGTTTTGAGTGACATTCCCGTCGCTATTACGAGGCGACGACTGGAAGAGGGCTTTCCAGGTGCCGAGATCGCTCCATCCGAACTCCACTGTCTTTACATAGACATTATGAGCTTTCTCCATTATGGCATAGTCAATCGAAATATTCACACAATTCGGGAACTTCTGGTCGATAAACTGAGGTTCCTTTGAGGAAGCATACACGCCATCCGGGGCACTGAGAGTCTGGGCTATTTCGGGAGCATATTTATCAAAAGCTTCCAGGATTGAATGGGCTGTCCAAAGGAAAATACCGGCATTCCAGAAAAATTCGCCGCTGTTTACAAACATTTCGGCCATCTCGATATTAGGTTTCTCCACAAAGGCTTTCACTTTGAAAATTTCTGAGAAATCCTTTTCCATCTCTCCCTGCTGAATATAACCATATCCGGTGTTAGGTCCGGAGGGTTTTATTCCGAGAGTAAGGAGTCTGTTACCTTGTTCCACAAACTCAAACCCCTCCTCGATAGCTTTTCTGAAAGCATCCTCTTTAAGCACTATATGATCGGAAGGGAGAGTAACGATAGCGGCATCCGGATTCATGGCATAAATATGCTTTGCTGCCCAGCAGACGCATGGGGCCGTGTTTCTCCTTGCGGGCTCCAGAAGGATATTTGATTCTTTCACTTCGGGCAATTGCTCGCGTATGATGTCGTAGTATTCGCGATTGGTCACCAGTATGATATTGTCGGGATTCACCACAGGAAGAATCCTGTCTACAGTCATCTGGAGAAGGCTACGACCTGTGCCGAAGAAGTCGAGGAATTGTTTTGGTCGTCCCTGACGGCTGAATGGCCAGAAGCGAGTGCCTACACCGCCGCACATCACGACGCAATATCTATTATTATTCATTTTGAGACTGATCTTTTCTTTCTACAAATTAACATAAATTATTTGAAAAAAGAAAATGGAGTGATCACGGATTTAAGAATTTCGCGATGAGGATCAGTGCAATCAGTAAAGGGGCCAGGTATTTCACAGCCCAAATTATGGGCCGGACCACAATCCGGTTTATCCGGGAACGGTTGGTGAGCTCGCTGCGGAAAAAATATTTTGGAGCGATCCATCCGATAAAAAGGCAAGTGATTATGGCGGCTGCAGGGAGCATTAGATTTGTGGCAAATGTGTCAAGCAAATCGAATATATTCATCGAAAGAATCCTGATATGCGACAAAGGTCCTTGCGAAAGGGAGCATAATGTGCTCAGTGCCACGAGTGGAAGCATCACGATGAGGCAAGCTTTCTTGCGGGAGGTTTTCAAACGGTCGGCCACGAAAGCGAGCGAGACTTCGGCCAGGGATATCGTAGACGTCACTGCCGCCACCATCAGTAGCAGGAAGAAGAGCGCCGACCAGAAACGAGTGAACGGCATGGAGGCGAACACTTCGGGTAGCGTCACGAAGACAAGTGTCGCACCCTCGAGCGCTTCCCCGTCGAGACCAAACGTCATAACGGCCGGAAAAATTATCATACCCATCAGGACAGCCACTCCCAGATCGAGCGTCGATACCGTCACAGCAGTAGTCACAAGGTTGGTTTTCTTAGGATAATAGGCGGAATAAGTTATGAGGATTCCCATTCCGAGCGAGAGGGAGAAGAAAGCCTGTCCG
The DNA here is from genome assembly GCA_022509205.1 of Muribaculaceae bacterium. GTDB lineage: Bacteria > Bacteroidota > Bacteroidia > Bacteroidales > Muribaculaceae > Lepagella. Next base: position 5,246 of record JAFLTR010000003.1, read on the forward strand.
AGGGCATTTATGACGGTCTCAGTAGTTATCTTCGAGAAATCGGGGCTAAAGAAATATCTGAGACCTTCGGAAGCTTTTGGAAGAGACAGGGAGGCAATACAGAAAAGCACGAGGAGGATAAACAGCAGGGGCATCATCACATTGCTCATCTTTTCAATCCCTTTCTGCACCCCCTTCATGAGCACAAAAATATTTATTGCAATTATTACGTAAGTGGCGATGAGCGGTTGCCAGCTTCCGGAAATGAACCGCTCCATCTGGTGGTGGAAATTTAATTCCATACCGTCTGAAACCACTCCGGCATATAGTTCGCCCGTCAGTGATTCCCAAAAATATTCGAGTGTCCAACCGGCCACTACAAGATAAAAAGAAAGGATAAGATAGGAAGCGAGGGTAGCGATTGCTCCCCCTATCCACCAGCTTTTGCGCGGGGCTATTTTCTGAAATGAAGCGATTGCGTCGCGTCCGGTGCCACGCCCGAGGGAAAATTCGGCTAACATTACCGGGATTCCAAGTATCGCCACGCAGGCGATATATATAAGGAGGAAAGCTGCGCCACCGTTAGCCTGGGCTTCAGCCGGGAAACGCCATACGTTGCCAAGCCCTACAGCACTTCCTACTGTGGCTGCTATAAGCCCGATTTTGCTCCCAAACTGGTTTTTTGCTGTCATTGGTAAAGTGGTTTTGCAGCAAGCAAAACCACTTCTGTATCAAAGTATTGTCACTCGGAATATTTTAAAAGCCGCGTGAACCGATGTGGAATTACTTATTTACGAATACGAGATACTCACCCTGTTGCATGGTTTCAGGAATGATGGCATCTTCGTCGGTGAAATAATTCTTCATGCCACGGGTGTCGGGGCGGTTCTTGGAAGTGAATTCCACGGGGAGCTCACCTTTGCCGAGGTTGACGAGTGTCATCACCTTTGAGCCTTCTCTTTCACGACAGAACACATAAAGGTCGGGGCTTGAAGTTTCGTAGCTTACGAGTTCTCCGCCGTCATATCCTGCAGTGAGGGCAGCCTGGGTGTGTTTCAAGTTGTTTAGTTTCTGATAGAATGTGAAATATTCGTTGCGTGGTTCCCAAGTCGGAGCCTCATCTTTCTCGAAGAACTGGAGTGCACGGTTTAATCCTGTTTCTTGTCCGGTGTAGATCAGCGGCATACCGGGGAGAGTGTATGTGAGGACGGCAAAAGCGTTTGTAAGGTCGCCGAGACGTTCAAACTCAGTGCCTTCCCATGAATTGAGGTCATGATTAGTAATCATGTTCATGAGATAAGTGTCTTTCGGGAAATCTTCAAACTGCTGTGCCAGAAGATTGTTGATAGCAATTGCATGAGTTTCCGGGAATTCACGAACTTCACCGTTCTCGCCAACGAAATGGTATTGACCGGAAGTAGCAGCTATTTGGCTGAAAAGGTCTTTCATCGGCCAGTTGTAACCCATGTCGAAAGCAAACTGCTGCAGCTCGGGCACTGTGGCCTCGGCAAGCATGAAGATGTCAGGTTTCACCTCCTGGAGCTCCTTGCGTGCATCGTTCCAGAAATCAGTGGGCACTTCCATAGCCACATCGCAACGGAAACCGTTGACGCCAACATCAACGAGCCAGAATTTCATGGCATCGATCATGCCTTTACGCATCTCAGGATTTGAATAATCGAACACATAGACATCTGTCCAATCATAAATGCCTTTCATATTACCGAGAGAATCTTTCTCATACCAGTCGGGATGTTGTTCCACCCAGATATTGTCGCGACCGGAATGGTTGGGCACCCAGTCAAGAATCACCTTCATTCCCATATCCTGGGCTTTTTTCACGGTTGCCTTGAACTCGTCGAGTGTACCGAATTCCGGGTTAAATTCAGTGTAATTCTTCACAGCATAGTAGCTTCCGAGAGTGCCTTTACGGTCTTTCTCACTGATAGGATTGATAGGCATAAACCAGAGGATGTCTACTCCGAGATCTTTCAGACGCGGGAGCTGCTCTGAGAAAGCATTGATGGTTCCTTCGTTGGTGAACTGACGCAAGTTAACTTCATAGATCACAGCGTTGCGGCTCCATTCAGGATGTTTCACCTGAGTGAAGGTAGAGTCGCGTTCATCTTTTTGAGCATCAGCTGTTTTATTTTTCGAGCCACAGGCTGCCGAGAAGAATAAAGCGCCGATAATGCCGAGTGCGGGCAAAATTTTCTTCATAATATTGTTTGTTTTAAGGGTTAATGTATTTTCAATCTAAAATATTTAATATAGAGTCTTGTCTTTATGGTTGAGAAGATATCATCGCAAGGAGGCACCGGCAGCCTCGAGAGCCTTGATAATCTTTTGCATCACTGCCTCTATCTGATGGTCGTTCATAGTTTTCTCATCGTCCTGCAGGGTGATTTTGATGCCATAGCTCTTCTTACCTTCCGGGAGGTTTTTCCCTTCATATACATCAAAGAGCGTCACATTCTTTAGGAGTTTCTTTTCAGATTTCCTTACTATCTCATCGATTTGAGCGAATGTCACATTTTTGTCGATGAGCAGAGCGAGGTCACGCTCCACAGGTTGAGTTCTTGGCAAAGGAGTAAATGTGACCTTGTGGTTAACCACCATCTTCATTATTTCCGTCCAGTTAAGGGTAGCGAAGAAAACGGGCTGCGAGATACCGAATTTTTTCAGTATGCGAGTGCTTACAATTCCGAGCTCCCCGATGCGTTTACCCTGACGGGTGGCATAATTGAGTCTGACATCAAGCAGTTCACTGCTGTCTTGAGTTTGGGAAAGAGCGTTGCAAGGCACTCCCAACACTTTGAAAAGATTCTCCACTATCCCTTTAAGGTCGAAAGCCGAAGCTTCGGTTTTCTGTCGGTTCCATGATGGAGAAATGAAATCTCCCGTGAGCCACAAGGCCAGTTCCATCCATTCGGAGAAAGGTTTTAGCGGTTGCTCTTCGGTGGATTCGACACCCGGTTTTTTCTTATATACGTTTCCAAACTCGTAGAAACGAAGATTTTCAGCTTTCCGGTTGATATTATATGCGATAGATTCAAGTCCGCCATAAAGGAGCGTCGCCCTCATCACTGCAAGGTCGGAGCTAAGCGGATTCATTATCACCACAGTGGAATCAAGCGGCAATTCCTCGCTACCCTCATAATAGGAAGTGGAGCTCAAGGAATTGTTCATTATCTCCATGAACCCTTCTCCGGTGAGCCTGTTGCTGACCATTTCCCGGAGGGCATAATCAGCATCCACGGCCGTAAGTCCTGATGGTGAATAGTGCATATCGGTGCCGAATTCCACGTTGTTGTAACCGTAGACACGCAATATGTCTTCCACCACATCACATGGGCGGGTAACGTCTACGCGATAGGTAGGAATTTTCAACTTGAGTATATCGTCATTTCCGGAATCCTTCTCCACAGATATGTCGAGTCCTTTGAGAATAGCGCTTATGATATTGTCCGGAATTTTTTTGCCTACAAGATTTTCGCAATATTTCAGAGAGAGTTCCACCTGAGCCGGGAGTATGGGTGAAGGATAAATATCTTCTATATCGCCACAGATTTCTCCGCCGGCCAGTTCCTTGATGAGAAGGGCTGCAAGTTTGGCGGCATAGACAGTAATAGAAGGGTCGGCACCGCGCTCATATCGGAAAGAGGCATCCGTAGAGAGTCCGTGGCGACGTGCTGTCTTGCGGATCCATGTAGGATTGAAATAGGCGCTCTCGATGAAAACTGAGGTGGTGTTATCGGTCACACCTGAGTCAAGACCGCCGAACACACCTGCGATACACATAGGTTTCTCGGCATCGCAAATCATGAGGTCTTTCTCATGGAGTGTATGTTCCACTCCGTCAAGAGTAGTGAATTTGGTGCCTGCCGGACAAGTGCGCACCACTATTTTTTCTCCGGCCACCTTGGAGAGGTCGAAACAGTGAAGCGGCTGGCCAAGTCCGAGTAGTATGAAGTTGGTAATGTCAACGATATTGTTGATCGGTCGTTGGCCCACAGCATTCAAGAGATCTTTCAGCCAATCGGGAGACTCGGCCACTTTGACATTGCGGATAGTGACACCGGAATAACGTGGCGCCGCCTCATGGTCTTTCACTTCAATGGTTACGGCGCCATCTTTTTTGTCGGGGGAAAAAGCTTCCACAGAAGGGATTCTTACTACCGGCTGGACGGATGAGCCACCAGATTCGGCTTCCCGGCAGCATTGCAGAGCCTTGAGATCGCGTGCCACACCAAGATGTGAGGCAGCATCGACACGGTTGGGGGTGAGCTCCACTTCCAGTCTGAAATCGCTCTCTACATTGAAATATTGAGCTGCCGGAGTGCCGGGCTTGATTTCTTCGGCAATTACGATGATACCGTCGTGTGACTTCCCCACTCCGATCTCATCTTCGGCACAGATCATCCCGCAAGATTCAACGCCTCGAATCTTTGATTTCTTTATTTTCAATTCTTTGTCGCCCATTTGCAAGACAGTGCCCACGGTTGCCACTACGACAGTCTGGCCGGCAGCGACATTCGGAGCCCCGCATACGATAGTTGCAGGGGTTTCTTCACCTAAATCTACTGTTGTGATATGCAGGTGGTCGGAGTCGGGATGCGGCTCACATGTGAGCACTTTCCCGATTACAATACCTTTCAGGCCACCGGGAATCGACTCTACTTCCTCCACATTGTCACATTCGAGACCCAGGGATGTCAGCGCCGCTGCAAGCCCGCGCGGGTCATAATCAAAATCTATGAAACGGCGTAGCCATTTATATGAGATGTTCATGTCGAAATATTTGAATACAAATGCAAAAATAATAAAATTTCCACCTTAAGCAAAAGCACCGGGTAATAATATTGCATCATGCATACATATAGCGAAGGGCGAGCCAAAAATTGCTTTTTGCCTCGCCCCCATTAATCTGTCATTACGGCTCTTACGAGCCTGTCACATACTTTTAATCCTTGATTTTTGCTGAGATGTAAAGACGGTTCATTCTGCCGATGTTGGCAAGCGGGATAAGCTTGGGACATTCTGCAGCGCAAGCACCGGTGTTGGTACAGTTGCCAAACCCAAGTTCGTCCATTTTCTTCACCATAGCTTTCACGCGACGTGCAGTTTCCACCTGTCCTTGCGGCAGATGTGAGAACTGGGTTACTTTGGCAGCCACAAAGAGCATAGCTGAGCCGTTTTTGCAAGTAGCCACGCATGCACCGCAACCGATACAGCTTGCAGAATCCATAGCAGCATCAGCCTCAACTTTTGCAATCGGGAGGTCGTTGGCATCCTGAGCGCCGCCACAGTTGAACGACACATAACCGCCGGCCTGTTGTATCTGGTCGAATGCGTTACGGTTGACGATCAAGTCTTTGATCACCGGGAAAGCCGCAGATCTCCAGGGTTCCACAGTGATTGTCTCGCCATCTTTAAATCTACGCATGTATAGCTGGCAGGTCGTGGCTCCAATGGCCGGTCCGTGAGGATGTCCATTTATATAGAGGGAGCACATGCCGCAGATACCTTCGCGACAGTCGTGGTCGAACGCTATAGGCTCTTCGCCCTTCTCCACGAGCTTCTCGTTAAGTATGTCAAGAGTCTCAAGAAAGGATGTGTCGGGAGTGGTTTCAACGTCAGGATAAGTCACAAACTTCCCTTTCGCTTTAGCATTCTCCTGGCGCCAGACCTTGAGAGTGACTTTCATTATTCTATCATCCATAGTAAAATTCTCTTAAAAGGGTTTATGACTTATAGTTACGAGTTTGAACCTTTATAGCCTCATAGTGGAGCGGCTCTTTTATAAGAGACGGAGCTTTGGCGTCGCTTCCTTCATATTCCCAGCAGCTCACATAGAAGCAGTTGTTATCGTCGCGCTTGGCTTCACCTTCCTCTGTCTGATATTCCTCGCGGAAATGTCCGCCGCAGCTTTCGTTACGGCTGAGGGCATCGTAGGCGATGAGCTCGCCCATGGTGATGAAATCGTTAAGACGGAAAGCCTTGTCGAGTTCGATGTTCATACCGTCCTGGCTGCCCGGAATCTTGAGGTCGGATTCGAATACCTTGCGGAGCTCGTTGAGCTTCTTGATAGCGATTTCGAGACCCTCCTTTGTTCTGCCCATTCCGACATATTCCCACATGATATGGCCCAGTTCCTTATGGATAGAGTCAACTGTGCGGTTGCCTTTGATGCTCATGAGATGATCTTGGAGAGCCTTGCATTTTGCTTCGGCCGCATCGAATTCCGGCAGATCGGTGGAGAATCGGGGCACAGAAATCTGATCGCTGAGATAATTCTGGATAGTGTAAGGAAGAACGAAATAACCATCGGCAAGACCCTGCATAAGTGCCGAAGCACCGAGACGGTTGGCACCGTGGTCGGAGAAGTTACATTCGCCGATTGCGAAGAGACCCTTCACGGAAGTCTGCAGTTCATAGTCAACCCAAAGGCCGCCCATTGTGTAATGGATTGCCGGGAAGATCATCATCGGATTGTAATATTCCATACCGTCTGTTTCGCGAGCCATCTCACCGGGATTCACGTCGGTGATCTCCTCATACATATCGAAAAGGTTGCCATATCTCTGGCGCACTACATCAATGCCGAGACGGTTGATGGCTTCCGAGAAATCAAGGAATACAGCCAGACCTGTGTTGTTTACACCGAAACCGGCGTCGCAACGCTCTTTTGCAGCACGAGAGGCCACATCGCGGGGCACCAGGTTACCGAAAGCCGGATATCTTCTTTCAAGATAGTAGTCGCGGTCTTCTTCGTTGATGTCGCTACCCTTGATAAGACCTTTCTGAAGCTTCTCTGCATCCTCTTTCTTCTTTGGCACCCAGATACGGCCGTCGTTACGGAGCGACTCCGACATAAGGGTGAGTTTTGACTGCTTGTCACCATGAACCGGGATACAGGTCGGATGGATCTGCACGTAAGCGGGATTTGCAAAATATGCCCCTTTACGATAAGCCGCCATTGCAGCGGAAACGTTGCAGGCCATAGCGTTGGTGGAGAGGAAATAGGTGTTGCCATATCCACCGGTTGCAAGCACTACGGCATGGGCTGCAAAGCGTTCGAACTTACCTGTCACAAGGTTTTTGGCGATGATTCCGCGCGCGCGTTCCACACCGTCTTTATCCTTCACAAGCACAACATCGTGCATCTCGTAACGGTTGAAACTCTTCACCTTTCCGGCTTTGATCTGACGGTTGAGCGAAGCGTAAGCACCGAGAAGGAGCTGTTGTCCGGTCTGACCCTTTGCATAAAATGTACGGCTCACCTGAGCGCCACCGAAAGAACGGTTGGCAAGCAAACCGCCGTATTCGCGTGCAAAAGGCACACCCTGTGCCACACACTGGTCGATTATATCGTTTGAAACTTCGGCAAGACGATACACGTTGGCCTCGCGAGCACGATAGTCGCCACCCTTCACAGTGTCGTAGAAAAGACGATACACCGAGTCACCGTCGTTCTGATAGTTTTTTGCTGCATTGATACCACCCTGAGCTGCAATTGAGTGAGCGCGGCGAGGGCTATCCTGAATACAGAAGTTATAGACATTGAACCCGAGTTCTGCCAATGTGGAGGCTGCTGAAGCTCCGGCAAGACCGGTTCCCACCACAATCACATCGAGTTTCCTCTTGTTGGCGGGATTCACGAGTTTCTGGTGGGCCTTATAGTTGGTCCATTTCTCAGCGATCGGACCCTCCGGAATCTTGGAAGCTTCCGGACTCATTACTCTCACTTTATCTTGTGTTTCCATATCGCTAAATTAATTATAGGAGTTAGTAGTGTCTTCATAACCCTCATCGTCGAAACTTCCGGGAGCGGCGAATTCTTCGATACTCATCTCCTCCTCCACCACCGGAGCCGGGGGCAACATAAGCTCTTGGGAGTTGCTGTTAGGTTCCACTCCGTTGAGGTAATCAAGAAGGGCTTTAGTCTTTTCAAGGTTTTTACGGCCTTCGATCTGGCGGTTGAGCGCCTTGAGGAATTGTTCTTTCTGTTCAGCAGTCGGGATAGAAGCGAGCTGCATCTGCACCCTTGTGTCGTCGATACTTTCAGGGAGTTGTTGGAGAGCTACCTGGAAATTCTCTACGAGCATACCGAAATCGTCGTAAGAGAGAGAGCCCACATTAGGTATGCCGAGCTGAGCTGCGTCAGGACCGAAGTCTTTCTCAAACATAGGCACAAGCATATCCTTGTATTGTTCGCGAAGCACAGGGTTAGTCTTGAAATAACCTTCATGAGCCTTTGCGGTGAAAACTATAGCCTGAGCCACAAAGAGCAGACAAACTACAGAGCTCCAGCAGATGGCAAGCTTTTTGAAGCGAGCGATCCATACAGTGTTGTCCCATCCTACACTCTGGAACATCGACCAGATACCATGGTTGAGGTGGAACCATAGTGCTATGAAACCGATGATGTAGACGATCCATGTCCAATTGGTCTGGAAAGCTTCCTGGAGGAAGAGGGTGCCGGCAGCCGGAGGGAGCACGTCATGGACTCCACGAATTTCCTGAAGCTGCATCTTTGCCCAGAACTGAATAAGGTGGACCACAAGGAAAGCCAGGATCACGATACCCAGCACAAGCATGTTTTTAGAAGACCATTCAACAGTCTTCGGTTTCTTTGAAACGGCATAGCGCACCGGGCCGCGAGCCTTGCGGTTTTGCAAGGTCAGCCAGCAGGCATACACTATGTGAAGAAGTATGAACAGAGCGAGAGCCACAGATGCGACAAGCGCATACCAGTTGGCGCCCAAGAATTCGCAAAGCGAATTATAAGCGGCCGGCCAACAGATGGCTATGGAGTTCATACAGCAGTGGAAAGTAAGGAACAGAACGAGCACGGCTCCCGAAACAGCCATGACGAACTTACGTCCTACGGTAGAGCATGTTAACCACATAGCAGTTTGTTTGTTAGTTTAGTTATTTATGATATTGTTTTTATGATTTGTGTTTTTCCTGAGTCCACCGATCAAAGCCCACTACAAAGGGCAATAAGGAATCTAAGATGCAAAGATAATGAAAAGTTTGGATAAACGGTTTGTTTGTGCATTAATGAGAATTTCCGGTGAGTTTTTTATAGAGAAAAGAGATAATGAGAGGATTGTTCCAAAAAATTTTGGGACTTTCTGAAAATTCCATCCAGTTAAGGTGTTCTTTTGGAAAAGTTCTTCCTGTTTGTAAAATTGTTTTTTTGCGAAGAAAGTGACTGTTTAAACAGATTTCAGGATGAACCAACTAAAAGGAATGGTTGTTAAAAATATGTTAAATAAATCTTGGAAATATGAAAAAATATTGTATTTGGGTAGTACTCTTGTTGTTAGTGATTGGTGGTTATGAAAAATCGGAAGCATGCACCAGAGTGGTGTATGAAGGGCCGGATGGAATGACCGCCACAGGTAGGACAATGGACTGGAAAGAAGATCTCATGACCAACCTTTATATTTTCCCACGGGGGATGCAAAAGAAAGGGGCTGAATCTGCGGCTACGATTGAATGGGTTTCAAAATATGGCTCTGTAGTGGCTGCGGGTTATGATATCGGCATTTGCGATGGAATGAATGAAAAAGGTCTTGTGGCAAATTTATTGTTTCTGCCGGAATCGGTCTATGAGACAGAAAATGACACCCGTCCGGTGTTGGGGCTAAGTATATGGACCCAATATCTTCTTGATAATTTCGCCACTGTGAAGGAGGCTGTGAATGAATTGAAAAATGATAGATTCAGGATTGATGCTCCTGACCTCCCTAACGGTGTTAAATCAAGGTTACACATGGCTATTTCCGACCCCACAGGCGACAGCGCGATAATAGAATATCTTGACGGCCACGTATCAATCTATGAAGGAAAGGAATATCAGGTGTTGACCAATTCTCCGGCATATAATCTGCAGCTTGCCGTAAATGACTATTGGAAGCAGGTGGGAGGACTAAATATGCTCCCGGGCACAAATCGTTCTTCCGACCGTTTCGCCAGAGCTTCATTTTATATCAATGCAGTGGCTCAGACTTCGGATGCAGATATTGCTATCCCGACTGTATTTTCGGTGATAAGGAATGTGTCGGTGCCTTTCGGAATTTCCACTCCCGACAGCCCGCATATTTCATCTACCCGCTGGAGGAGCGTGTGTGATCAAAAGAATCTGGTGTATTATTTTGAAAAAACCGTGCCGATGGCTGTTATGCACGTCAATTTAAAGGAAATTGATTTTTCTCAGGGGAGCGGGGAAAGGGTGTTGAAGTTAGCTGAAAATTCATCCTATGAAGGAGATGTGACTTCCTCATTCCAGGCCTCAAGCCGACCCTTCCATTTCCTTTTCGCTAAATAAGGGGAATAACCGTTAGAGAAAAAAGGCGATGTGTCAAAAATCAACATTTTGACACATCATCTATTTTTAAGCTTGAAGTATTTTTCTTTTACAACCTCGTTAGTCTGCGCAGGACATCGGTTATATAAATTTTCTAATAATAAAATATTTTAGTGAGTTCCCATTGGATTATGACTTTCCTAACTATCTGCCACACTTTTCCATTCCTCAACTTCCGAAATTTCCATTAAAACAATGCAAAAAAATAAGATTGGATTTGAAACATATAAAAAGTTGATTGGTTGTTTTGGAGTCTATTAGATTTTGAGTTATATTTACCATTTTAAAGTCGGAAAAAACAGGAAAAGAAAGTATTTTTCTTTTTTCAAATGGACTTAATACAGCTAGAGAACTATAACATAGTCTTTAATAATAACTTTCTAAAAAACCAACGTATGAAGAAATTTTTACTTTTATGTGTATTAGGCGTGTTGAGTCTTTCGGCCTCCGCCCAAATCTATCTCGGTGGCACCTTTGGTCTGGACAGAGATTTTACCAATAATACCACCGATTTCGCTATCTCTCCCGAAATAGGTTATAACATCAACGACACATGGGGAGTGGGTGGAACTATCAGTTATCAATACAGATATGAAGATGGGTTGAAAGCTAATGTTTTTGACCTGAGCCCCTATGTTAGATGGACATTTGCAAGAGTTGTTGATGACAAGCTACATTTCTTTGTAGACGGAGGCTTTGGCATAGGCCTGGGTGATACAAAATACAGAACTCTCAAGAGCGATACACTCTGCATTTGGAGTATTGGTTTCAAGCCGGGAGTGTCCTTTAGTTTCAATAACCATTGGACAATTTTGACACATATCGGTTTCCTCGGATATAATGGGGCTAACGATGCTGCTAAAGAGGTGGGATTCACCAATAATTTTGGATTGGATTTCAGCAGTTTGAACCTTAATTTTGGGGTTTATTACACATTCTAAGACACAAGATAAATTAGCAAATTGCCGGAAGTTGTTTTTGTAGTCTAATATTACTGCAAAACTGGAAGAAAAATACGATAATTTTATGATTCTTAGTAAAAAGAATGTAAATTTGCCAAGAACCAAATAAAAACGATATGTTGCAGAAACAAATTGAGGGTGCTCTAAATGAGCAGATTAATGCTGAATTATGGTCGGCATATTTATATCTCTCGATGGCTTTGAATTTTGAGAATCAGGGCCGTCCGGGAATCGCCAACTGGTTTAAAATCCAATTTCAGGAGGAGCAGGCCCATGCTTTGGCCTTGATGGATTATGTAAACGCCCGCGACGGAAAAGTGGTGCTGAAACCGATTGCAGAGGTGCCTGTGACATGGGAGACACCCATTTCCGCTTTTGAAGCCACTTTGGAGCATGAGAAAAAGGTTACGGCCAAAATCAACAATCTTTATGCCATGGCTGAAGATGCCAAAGACTTTGCTACCCGTCAGAAGCTCAATACATTTGTTGCCGAACAAGTTGAGGAGGAAGACACCGTGCGCCAGATTATCGACGACCTTTCTCTGATTGGAGAAGATGGCACAGGTCTTTTGCAGATTGACCGTGAGCTAGGCTCAAGAACTTTTACCGCACCGCAGTTATAATACTCTTAATATAACAATCCTTCCTACATCTGAGAGAGGGGACTAAAAACTGCATTAAAAGGGGGTGAACCAAATATTACGGTCCACCCCTTTTCTATTGTTGGCTCCGAGCTAACTATTATATTCAGTTGCCGGTAGAGATTCTGATGTTGAGCGATCCGTCAGATTCTACGCTTATTTCGAGGGTAGAACCGGCCGGAAGGTTGAGTGCAAACTTTTCGCCCGCATTTTTCAAAGAAACAGGAGCCTTTCCGGAACCTCCCTCTACAGGATGCAGAGCCTTGGCAGTGTCAAAACCGGTCACCGGCTGCACTTTATATGCTGTTGTCGGTTTTGCAGGCTTATAGGCTGCAGGCGTAGGTGCGGCTTTCGGAGCCGGGGCAGCTTCAGCAACCTCTCCACCGGCCTCAAACTCGATGAGTGGTTGGTCGGTCGACATAACATCACCTTCCTTCACAAGAATCTGTTTAACCACCCCTGCCATTTCGGAGAGTAGATCATTTTCCATCTTCATGGCTTCATACACAAGCACAGGATCTCCAGCTTTTATGGTATCTCCCGGTTTCACCTTGATGGCCATCACAGTTCCTCCCATAGGAGCACGGAGAATCGGACCGTTGCCAACACCGGCGGTATTTTCCTTAGCGGCGGATTTTGTCTCAGCCTTATTTCCCTTGGCCTCAAATTCGGCCTTACGTTTATTGGTGAGATAAATTTTTGCCACAGCCGGAAGAAGCTCCAACAAAAGATATTCCTCTTCATTCTGAGCTAATTTCACTCCTCCGAATTGTTCGAGCTCAGGATTTTCCGGAGCCTTGTATCCGGAGACATCAAATGGTTTCTCCGTGGCGTCACCGGTGATCTGTTTGCGGAATTCCGGATCGATTGCCACAGGAGTGTTTCCGTATTCGCCTTTCACAAGGGCGATAAACTGGTTGCTCTTATTGGTATAGTCGGGTTTGCCGTTACGACGGTCTAACGCGAGCGACACAGCCTGAGAACCGACGATCTGGCTCGTAGGGGTCACGAGGGGCACCAATCCGGCATCGCGTCTCACCTTAGGAATCAGAGCCATAGCTTCTTCAATCACATCCTCAGCATTGAGGGCGCGCAAATTAGCCACCATATTTGAATACATACCACCCGGCACCTCGGCATTCTTCACGATCTCATTCGGTTTCGGGAAGCCGAAATATGCGTCGATCTTGTGGCATGCATCCAGCAGCTCATCCTCCCGGTTGTCTTTGGCAGCCTCGATAGCGCGGTCGAACTCCGCATCGATCTCTTTGGGCATCGCTGCATAAGCTTCTTCAAAATCTCTCGGCCATTTGTCTTTGTTAAGGTCGAAATCCGCCAAAGCAAGGCGAGCCTCCTTGAGGGCCTCGCGTATTTTGGCCACGGCAGCCATATCCACATCGAGCTCAATACCGAGTTTCTGACAGAAGATGTCGACAAGTTCGATAGCCGGAGCGGCAGAACCGCCACCAAACCACCAAATGTTAGTGTCTACGATATCAACATCCTGGATGATGGCCGTGAGCACGGAAGCCAAGCCATAGCCGGGGGTGCAATGAGTATGGAAGTCAACCGGAACATTAAGGGCAGCCTTGAGTTTCGGCATCAGAGTATAGATACGGGAGGGATTCACCAGGCCGGCCATATCTTTGAGAGTAATCATCTTGGCTCCCAGTTTCTCCATCTCCACGGCAAGGTTCACGAAATATTCATCCGTAAAGATCTTTTCCTCCTCTTTGGTGCCTTTAGGGTCGATGGTGTAGCATACGGCAGTGTCGGCAATACCGCCGAGCTCATTTATCATCCTGATAGAACTCTTTATATTCTCGATATCATTGAGAGCGTCGAAGATTCTCATGATGTTGAGACCGTTTTTGATTGCCTCACGGTAGAAGCCTTCAAGGACACTTTCCGGATAAGGCACATAGCCGAAAAGATTTCGGCCTCTGGAAAGAGCACTAAGGAGGGAAATACCCTTCATAGCCTTTGAACATTCGCGGAGACGATCCCAGGGACTTTCCCCAAGATACCTCATCACAGAATCAGGCACTGCACCACCCCACACTTCCATAATGTAGAACTTGGCATCCTTGTAAAGGGGAAGGAGCTTATCGATATTCTCCTGCTTCATACGCGTGGCAAACAGCGATTGCTGACCGTCGCGCAAGGTAAGGTCTCTTATTTTTAATTTTTTAGCCATAGCGGTTAATTTTTATTGCGTAACTTAATTTTTATAGCTTCCCAAAATTAAGAAGAAAATTCTGATTTTTTATGCTGTAAAGTTAAAAAATATATTGCGGGGTGAAACATATTACCCGATTATGGTCTCATTATAAAAAATATTTGGAATAAAATGATTTTTTCATATAGATTATATAATTTTGTGGAGAAAAGTAAAGATAGTTGCGATATGAAGAAATTCTTGTTGCTTACATTAGTGATGATAGGATCCCTGGTTTCCTGTTATGCAGTGACAATTCCCCATACGGTTATCCCCTATAATGTTAATTATCATTGGGGTATCATAGATGTCAACATAGCGCACGGCACGGTGAAATATGAGTGTGACGGCACTAATTTTTCCGGCACACTCGATGGGGTCAGCATACCCTGGGAGGGACATGTGATCATGGTTTCCGACACATTGAAGGCCGAGATGCTCCCGGGTAACAAATACAGTATTGAAAAGATCAACTACCAGTCGGGCTGGTATCGCAGGCCAAGGACAAAATACTTCCACAGCGAGGGCTACAACGAGTCAAACCCGGAGAACTATAAAACCATTTCGGGCGAAGGCCAATATGATGCCAGCAACAATTCCATGGAGGCAATTGCGATAACTTCCGACATGGTGGGCATGTATTATTATGCCAATGAAATTGATTTCGAAACTCTTGAACCCAATGAAGTCTTAAACATCACTCTAGAAGGGAAATATGCTCAGGAATTGAAGGTGACATACCTGGGCAAAGGTTCCTACGAGATAGAGAATACAGTCTATCCAACCTACAATGTGATGTTTGAATATAACTACAAGGGGTCAATGTCGGGTTATCCCGTGCAGATGCGCATACGTCAGAGCGACCGATTGCCCATTTTCCTGAGTGCAAGTATCCCTGTGGGCAAAATTGAGATGATCTATAATCCCTAAGGATGGAGAAGATAGCGAGTTTCACGATTGATCATGAAAAGCTTCAAAGAGGAGTGTATGTTTCGCGAAGAGACGTCACCCCTCATGGTGATGTATTGACCACCTTCGACATCCGGCTTACGGAGCCCAATCGCCAAGAGCCTGTGGCTCCGGAAGCGCTACATACCATCGAGCACCTGGCAGCCACCTTCCTTAGAAACCATCCCGGCTGGAAAGAAAAGACTGTCTACTGGGGGCCGATGGGATGTTCCACCGGCTGTTATCTCATACTGCAGGGCCGGTTGGAGTCAAGCGACATTATCCCACTGATGAGGGAAACTTTCAGGTTTATAGCTGATTTTGAAGGCGAGATACCCGGAGCCACTCCAAAAGATTGCGGCAATTACTCATTCAACGATCTTCCCGCAGCAAAAGAGACTGCCGGGAAATTTCTGAATGAGATTCTCGAAAACCCCGGAAAGGAGAATCTGGAGTATCCGGAATGAATCCGGGTCTCAACAAACCGATATACCGATTTGCCATATCCCGGATAATCAGTTCAAAATAAGAACAACCCCATTTGAATAACCCCATATATAGTAACCAAGAACCAATTAAAAAACAATACTATGAAAATGAAATCAACTCTCCGCAGTCTGCTTGGGACGGTTGCCTGTGTAGGCTTTTTGTCAGCCGGAATGGTTGCTCTTAATTCATGTGGAGGAAACACTGCCAAAACCGATTCCGAGGCCACAGAGGCTGTAGACGAAAAGGCGTTTGAGGAATCCCAGCCCCTGCAGAGCGGCCTATATGATGCAGATTATTACGACATTGTAGGGAAAAATGCAAGAAAAGGAAGATTTGACGGCAGGATATATTTCGCCTTAAGCCCTGAAATGTCGGTTTTCAATGTCTTTGAAAACGGCAACAGAACGAAGATAGACTATACCGTGTTTCTTCAAAAGCCGTTTGAAAAAGGCGACAGCGGAGTCTACTGTGCCGTAGACAGGAAAGACAATCCGGTTTGTCTGACTCCGGATTCCACCTATGTCTTGAAATTTATCCATAATGCCGACACAGTTTCGATAGGCTTCAATCCCAAACCGAGACACGTCAGCACGGCAGTTGAAGTGATGGAAAAGATCAAGGAGAGGAAAGATAAGAAATAATAATTTAAATCTTTTTCAAAAGATATCATCCCATTTTTGAAGAGCATCAGGTACCGAGAATGACTATATGATGAAATACACCCTTCAGCAACACATGAGCCATTTCTTCCATCTGGTTTCCAATATCAGGCCGGTTGTATGGATAGGGCTGTATGTCTGCGTCATTCCTCTGTTTGCCTTGATCTACTGGGCCTTGCCCGATTGGCAGTTTCATATCCCAGAAGGCGACGCCACAGGCTATGGTGCATGGCTTTACTACAGCATCGTAACGATTTCTACCCTGGGATTTGGTGATTACACTCCGGCACATGGCGCCTCCCAGGCGGTGACAGCTGTGGAAGTGATGTGCGGACTGATTTTCCTGGGCCTCTTTCTCAACGCTGTAGGCGCCATGAAATCAGAGATAGATGTAGAGTCGGAGATAGAGAAACAGAAGGCGCTCCACAATGCCGCAGAAACCGACAAATTGCAGAAATCAGTGCCTATGGTGCTCAACACCCTTAACGTTTTCCTCGCCTATTGCTATGCCGTCACTACTCCACAGGAGCAACGAAACAAAATAACGGACATTGACGTGACCGGGGATGACGATCTGAAATATAATCCCGATTTCAGATTAAGAGACATGGCAGATATGTTTGAGCCCACGGGACTGCCCTTCGACCGCACAAATCTTCCGGCTGTGGAGCGGCTGGTGGTGAGCGCGGGCCGAACAAGCCTCGTTCTTGATTCGCTGCAACAGAGGGTAGACCTGACGCTTTGGCCTCTGCTTTTGGAAGACTGTTTTGCTTTCGTAGCCAATTATCAGATGTTTTCCAACACAGACGTGATGTTTCGCAATCCCGACAGGATTGTGCTCGCCGACGGTTCGGCCGACCCCTCAAAGGCAAAAGATATATTAAGCAAGAAGATTTCCGACTGGACCCCCGATGAGGATCTTTCGCTCGACCCCGACCTGAAAAGTGTGGCCGAACTTTATGCCTTCATAAAGGAGAATGCCGAGAAAGCCCGGGAGATCGAAACTCTCCTCACGGAGATAGCCCTCAAAAAAGATTAATACAAATAAATAAACACCAAAATTATCCACTATGAAGAAAAACATTTTGTTTCTTTCTTTAGGAGCTGCCTTGATCGCGATGACAAGTTGCTCAAAGAAAGTTGGAGAATTCCAAAGCTCCTATTTTTCCACCAACCCCACCCCGATAGAGACAGTGGGTGAGAATGTACCTGCCACCGTTACCGGTATGATTCCTGCAAAATTCATGCAGAAGAATGCCAAAGTGACAGTAACCCCGGTGCTTACTTACGCCGATGGAGAAACAAAGGGTACTCCGGTAGTTATCCAGGGTGAAAACGTTCGTGCCAACGGTCAAGTGGTAAGCTATGCCAACGGTGGCACTGTTCAGGTGCCTTTCAACACCAAATACAATCCGGAGATGGCAGAATCCGACCTCTGCCTGGATTTCGAAGTTGACCAGAACGGCAAACTTTATGGCCTCCCAAGAGTGAAAGTGGGCTACGGTATCATCGCCACTTCCACTTTGGCTTCTGCCGAGACCATCCATCCGGCCATCACTGCCGACAAGTTCCAAAGAGTCATCAATGAAAAATACAATGCGGAGATTATGTTCCTTATCAACCAGGCTATCATCCGCAAGAATCAGATTGATGCTCCCGACTATGTTGACTTCAACAACCGTCTCAAACAAGCCAATGAGGCTCCCAACCAGGAGATTGTGGGTATAAACATCGCTTCTACTGCATCACCCGACGGAACCCTCGCTTTCAATACTCAGCTTGCAGAGCGTCGTGAGGAAGTGACCACAACTTTCATGGAAAACCAGCTCAAAAAAGACAACATCACTAATTTCGGCGAAATCACATCCTCTTTCACTCCGGAAGACTGGGAAGGTTTCAAGGAACTCGTAGAGAAAAGCAATATCCAGGATAAAGACCTGATTCTTGCAGTGCTTCAAATGTATAAGGATCCAAATCAAAGAGAACAGGAAATCAAAAACATGTCAAGCGTATTTGATGAGCTTGCTAAAGAGATCCTTCCGAAACTGAGATACTCCAAGCTTCAGGCTTCTATCAATATCATCGGTAAGAGCGACCAGGAGATTTCACAACTTGCCGCCACCGATCCGAAAGCCCTCACTGAAGATGAGCTTCTTTATGCTGCCACTCTCACCAACGACAATGCCAGGAAGATGGCTATCTATAAGAAAGCCACAGAGCTTTTCCCCAACAGCTATCGTGCTTACAACAACCTCGGTATGACTGAATATATCGCCGGTAATTATGCAGCTGCAAAGTCAGACTTCGAAAAGGCAAAGAGACTTGCCCCCAATTCCAAAGAAGTTGACATGAACATGGGTCTCATCGCATTGGTAGACGGCAACTACAGCAAAGCCAACGAATATATCGGTAGCGCAGCCGGTGTGCCCGAGGCTAACGATGCACTTGGAACCTATTACCTCACTCAGGGTGAAGTAAGCAAAGCTAACACAGCTTTCGGCAATGCCAAGACCAACAACGCCGCTCTCGCCAAGATTCTTGCCAAGGATTACTCAGCAGCTCAGTCGATTCTTTCCGCTGTGCCGAATCCTGACGCCACAACCTATTATCTTGAAGCTGTAGTTGGAGCTCGCACAAACAATGAATCAGCTGTTGTCAGCAATCTGAAGAAGGCAGTTGTCCTTGATCCGGCTATGGCTTCTCAGGCTCGCAACGACCTCGAATTCTCAAAATACAATCTCTCAGGAATCTAATCCGACGGACCCCTTCCCCGGGGTCAGTCAAAACTGAGGATTTATAGAAACATTCCTAATGACTAATAAGGGTGAATCCATTTTTCTTGGGTTCACCCTTATTTTTCCCTCCGGCATCGGTTGCTTCACGGCCCCCAGGGGAGAAAATATTGTCATCACTCCGCATTATTAGCGCACCTCCGGAACTCCCCAATTAAAGTCCCCTGCAAACCGTATGAAATTCCCTAAGTCGATTCTTACCTGGATGAAATGCCTTTTCCTTCACCCGATCCATCGATTAAATCCAACACAGAGTGTAGGGTTTTACCCTGTTTAGTCACTCCTCAACCCCGGCAGGGTTTATTATCATCCTCAGCATCTTGCATATTTATAAAGAGGGTGTGCCAAAATATATTTTGACACACCCTCTTCATTATAATAATATAGTATCAATTGAAATTATTTCATTATCATCACCTTCAGGCCGTTGATGATATAGATACCGTTTTCAAGTTTCTCCAGGTCTTCGGCTTTTTCTGTATTCATCACGTTGATACCCTGGATAGTGAAGACATGATAAATTCCATCAGAAGCAGGAGCTATTCCTTTTATTCCGGCATAGTCATTGTCTGAACCAAGAGAATATCTCTGAGAACCTGAATCTGTGGCATAAGCTTTGTCAATCTTAACATGCTCTATTTCGGAGATATTGCTCAGCTCGATATTGAGAAGGTTCCTGTCATTTCCAAGTATGTTGTTCTTTGTTGAGTATACTGCAATCTTCAGTCTGTTACCTTCAACAACATTATAAGCAATGGAATGATTATTCAGTTTATTCCCTTTTGAAACGGATTCTACAGTGGATCCTTCCGGAATCAAGACTTCAATTGACATGGCTACATAATCAAAACTGTTGGAAAGGTCTAATTCAATATTCTTTGAAAATGCTCCGAATCCTTGGTTTTCTTTTACGATAATGTTGTCAACTGACGCCAGTTCGGTATAACCACCGGTTGAATAAGCTCTGGTCCTTGTGCCCACCTGACCTAAGATGATATCCACTGTCTGTTTCCAGTCATATTCATCTGCATCTCCACTATTGTTGAAGTCGTAGGATAAAAGCAGCGCTTCATTATCATTCGGGAGGTGAAGATATTCGTTCACAATGGTCACAACGTCTGCCACGTCTACTACGCCATCATCGTTGGCATCACCCATGATAAGGTCTGTGATCGTGATATCGTAAGTGTCGCTTTTCGATGGAGTTTCCTTAACAGTAGCTGTAATCGTAACCTGACCAACTGCCTTTGCTGTTACTTTACCATTACTATCCACAGTTGCTTTAGTATCGTCGCTCGAAGTCCAAAGGATTTCCTTATAAGTTGTTTCTTCCGGAGAAATTGTTGCAGTCAAAATGATTTCCTCAGTCACTTTCAGATAATGCTTTTCACCTGAAATTGTCACCGATTCGGCAGGCGTGGCAACCACATTTACTGTGATTGTTGTGCTTTGACTGCCGGCACTGTTTGTTGCCTTCACGGAGATTTGAGTTGTACCCAGCGACAGGGCTGTAATTGTGCCGTTTTCTACTTTTGCCACTTCAGGTTTACTTGAGCTCCATTCAATCACAGGGTCGGTTGCATTGGAAGGATTGACTGTTGCTTTCAATGTTTCTGTGCCACCAACATAAAGACTAATCGGACCTTCCTTATCCACAGTTACTGAAGTAATGGGTCTCGGAGCAACAGTGATAGTGAATTTTTGAGAAGTTTGAGCCCCGGCAGCATTAGTTGCTGTCACTGTAATGTTTGCCGTACCGGTCTTTAGGGCCGTTAATGTAATTTGGGAAGCATTGTCAGTAACCGTTGCCACGGCTGTATTGTCAGATGTCCACTTGTATGTAATCGGGGTGGTGGCCTTAGCAGGATTAACAGTGGCAGTCAATGTCAAAGTTTCTTCCGGATATATGGAAGTCTTGTTGTCTTGGCTTGAAATGCTGACAGACGATATAGGAGTAGCAACCACCTTGATAGTTGCCGAGCCAACAACCTGGCTTCCATCGTTGGCCGTAGCTTTAAGAGTGGTTTCTCCAATCTTGAGAGCCTTAACCGTTACTTTTGAATTATCATCACCTGTTGTAATCTGAGCCACTGTCGGGTCAGCGATGCTCCAAGTCACAGAAGAGTATGTAGCGTCAGCCGGAGTAACTGTAGCTTTATACACCGCTGTATCGTCAACATATAAATCTCCTTGTTTACCGCTTTCGTATGCAACATTTATAGTTGACACAGGAATTGCTTTAACTGTCACTGTGACCGAAGAATCATCCAAAGGAATGCTGGTGCCACCGGTTGAAGACAGTCTTGCATTAGTGAATTTGATCGTCTTTTCACCTTCTGAGGCATCCGCATCGGCTTTGATGGTTAGGGTTACGATCCCTTCAGTAGTTGATACGCCATTACCGGTTGTCTTATAGGAAATCACTCTTACAGGATTCCCTTCAATTGAGGTATTGTCAAGCTCGAAACCTGCAGCAGTCAGTTCATCACTAAGTTTCACACCCGTGATTTTCAAACCTTCCGGCATCTCCACATCAAATTGGAATCCGGAATAATTCTGTGAAGAAGAAAAACTAAAATTCAGATTCAGGTTTTGCGTGCCTTTCTTTTGAATATCAAAATCCTGAGCCTGGATATTTCCGTTAACAATTTCTATTCCTTGAATATTTGTAAAATCTTTCCAATAATCTGCTTCTTTATAAGCCTCTACAGATTGCATAGGCACATAGAGCACACAAGTAGAAGTGGGTATTTGGTAAAAGGGGGTTTCTCCAAAAATAGGAGGAGTTACATTAAGAGATGTAATGCTTGTCAAACCCTCACAATTATTAAAAGCAAAGTCTCCGATTTTAGTCAAGGATTTTCCGAGACTAATGCTTGTCAGGCCGGTACAGTTAAAGAATGCTAAACCACCGATTGAAGTCACCGAATTCGGAATCTCAACGTTTGTCAGACTGGGACAACCAAAGAAAGCACTGTCCTCTATCGACTTCACCGAATTCGGAATCTCAACGCTTGTCAGACTGGGACAATTATAGAAAGCATTGTACCCTATCGACTTCACCGAATTCGGAATCTCAACGCTTGTCAGGCTAGTACAATCTCTGAAAGCGTTTGGCTTGATTTCCTCTATACTTTTGGGGATAACTAAGTCTGTGATTTCTGATTCATTTAAATATAGATGCCACGCAGAAGAGAATCCTGCATTATCTATTTTACACCATGCTTCAAGATTGGATATGACTACATTCAATTCCTTTACAACTCCTCCCCCGAAAGCAGATACTCCGATAGTTGTCAAGGAATCTGGTATCTTTATTGTCTCCAAATTGTCACAATATTGAAAAGCAGCAATCCCTATCGACTTTACTGGATTCGGAATCTCAACGCTTGTCAGGCCAGTGCAAGTAAAGAAAGCATATGCTCCGATAGAGGTTACAGAATTAGGTATTTTCACGCTTTTCATAGCCTTAAAACCAGCAAATGCATATGGTTTGATTTCTTCTATTCCTTCGGGGATAATTAAATTAGTTATTTCCGTATCATCTAAATATAGATGACCGGCACTTAATAATGGATTAGCATTATTTGTGTATTGAGTTATATCATAATCTATTTTACACCATGCTTCAAGATTGGATATGATTACTTTACTTAATTGGCTACAGCCTTGGAAAGCATTTGATTTTATAGTAGTTACCGAATCTCCTATTTTCACGCTTGTCAAACCCGTACAATTAATGAAAGCATAAGATCCGATTTCAGTCACTGAATTTCCAATCTCTACTTCGGTCATTGTGTTATTCTGGAAAGCTCGTTCAGCTATAGCCGTGACTTTATAGGTTAAATCTTCATATTCTACGTTGTCCGGAATAATTATTATATCTAGTGGTTTTGAAGTAGAGCTGTACACCTCACATGTCTGATTATCTACAGAGGTTATTCGATATTTAATCTCGTTGTGGTCAAAGAATTGAGCTTTACTTGGTAGTAACGTCAAGATTACCAAAATTGTTAGTAATAGTTTTTTCATAACACGAATTTTATTGTTTTTGTTTATATTGTTCGAATAAATCTTCGATGGAATTATAATACACGCTAAGAAAATGTTCTAAATCCATTGATTCCATCCCCGCTTGCTTCATTTCTTCACTGAAATATTCTATGGGTATGTTTCTTCCGCATTTTTTTATAAAGCCCATTTTTTTCAATTTGTGTGTCCCATTGACCGGGCTCCTGCGGTGCGACCTGCTACGGCAAAATTAAAAAATTTTTCCAAAAAACTTATGGAAGAATAAAAATATTAGAAGATTATCCGTCTAAATATGCAAAAAGCATGAATGGGATGGAGCGAAATAACTCTCCCGGGATGAACTTTTCCAAAAGTTTAAATATAATAAAACAGGGTAAAGATTTTTGGGAGATCTCCCCCCATTAAGAGTGGGTTATCAAATAATGGGATGAACTTTTCCAAAAAGTTCACATAAAATAATTTTGGGTGGGATTCTTGGGAAAATCAATACGATTCCAAAAAGCTTCCGGACTGTCAGATTGAAGAATAGGCGCGTGAGCGGGCGAAAGCATCGCTGATCCAGGCACATATCAGACCGATGACAAAGACCGGTATACACGTTATAGCCAGGTCTAGCCATTCTACCCTCACGGGATAAGCTTGGATTATTAGGCTCTCAGGATCTCCCGCAAGTTTTATAAGGCTGAATTTTTCCTGAATCAAAGAAACGGCCACTCCAATGATGAGACCTGAGATGGCTCCGATAAGAGTCACCAAAACGCTTTCCCACCAAAAAATCAGACCGATGCGTGCCCTGTTGAGTCCAAGATGCCACAGTGTCCGGATTGAATTACCCTTGTCAAGGATTATCATACAGAGTGTGCTGATGATATTGAAAGATGCTATCACAAGGATGAAAGTGAGCAATATGAAAGTTAGCCATTTCTCTATCTCTACCATCCGGAAATTTACCTCCTGTTGTTGAAAACGGTCTTTCACCACAAAATCCTCACCCAGAAAATCCTGTAACTGACGGGCCACTTTGTTTAAATCCTCTCCCGGAAGTAGTTTAAGTTCTATGGATGTTGCCTGGGAATCATATTGGAAAAGGGATCGCGCCACGTCGATGTCGCAAATCACAGTGTTCTCATCAAATTCATTCTGCATTGAGCGGAACACGGAAGCCACTTTTATGGAATCGGTGATAAAGGATGAAACCGGATTGGCCATATTGACGCGTCCAAATCTCTTAGGGGCAAAGAGAAGAAGCGTATCGCCGGACGCATACAGTCCTAACCGTTGGGCCACCCCTACTGCTATTGAGGTCTCTTTTTCTTCATAGGTATCCATGGGGACTCCATCCAGAAGTAAAGAATCAAGGGCAGTTAGTTGCGGATATATATTTGTTTCGACACCTTTAAGGGTCACGGGCATCTCTTTAGTGCCGGCTATTACGAGGGCATTATCGGAGACTTCCGCCATTGCCAGGGCCACTCCCGGAAACTCCCTAAGGATATCGCGTAGGGAATCGCCCGCTTCTATTGTCTTTCCGTAGGCCGGAGATATGGAGATATCGGCAGTCAGCGAATCGAGACGTTCATTCAGATGATAACGGAAACCGTTGAAAACTGACAGAACAATAACAATGGCAGCAGTGGCGACAGCCACTCCCACCACTGAAATAATTGAAATAGCGCTCACTGCCCCGTGGGTTTTCGGGGCGGTGAGATATCGCCATGCTATTCTTAATTCCTTAATCTTCTTTAGGTTTTGGGCCCAGGAGCCTATCGATGTTCTCTATATAGTCTAATGAGTCGTCAAGATAGAATTGCAGTTCAGGGCATTTCCGGAGCACTTCCTTAACATTCTGAGCCAATTCATATCTCACGGTTTTTGCCTGATTCTTGATATTCTCCAGAATTTCGGCACTTCTTTCGGGAGGGAAGATGCTCAGGTAGGCCTTCGCTATGCTAAGATCCGGCGAAACCCTCACCTGACTTACACTCACCAACACGCCTCCGAGGGCGGAAGTCTGTTTGCGGAATATCTCACTGAGTTCCTTTTGGATATACCGCGCTATCTTTGCTTGTCGTTTGCTTTCCATAATTTTTTGTTTTTAATAATAACGCTTGAGGCTGGAATATCGTTCATTCTTTACGAATGAGAGTAAGCCCGTCGCGCAGGGGAATGATTGCAACATCCGCTCCAGGTGTATTCACCACCAATTCATTAAATTCCATAATCCCCCGGGTTTGAGATGAATGAGATCCCGTCTCTGTCACGTGTCCATCCCATAAAGTATTGTCGGCCAATATAAAACCTCCATGTCTCAAGAGGCTCCATACTTTTCTGAAATAGTCAGGATACTGGCGTTTGTCGGCATCTATGACAGCCAGGTCGAAAGATTCCTCCTCAAAATTCTCCATCACTTCGAGTGCATCGCCAATATGAGACGTGATTTTGTGGCCATGGGGTGAAGCGGAAATATTGGTCAGGATGTCATCTTCGAGCTCATCATCGGCCTCTATGGTGTGTACCCTTGCATTTTCCTCCAGTGCTTCCGCTATGCATAGTGCCGAATATCCCGTAAAAGTGCCAAGTTCGAGCACTTTTTGGGGACGTATCATTGATGCCAGCATCTTCAGGAGGCGACCCTGGATATGTCCCGAACACATCCTTCCATTGAGCCTGTAGAGATTTGAAGCACGGTCGATGGCTTTGAGATACGTCGGTTCGGCTGAGATATGACACTCTATATAGTCTTCAAGTTGAGGAGACATTTATCCTTTATTTTGAATGAGGAAAGAAACTGCCATGGCATAGCCTTCAAGACCGAAGCCGGTTAACATGCCGCAACACTTGGGAGCTGTCACCGACTGATGGCGGAACTCCTCCCTGCCGGCAATATTGGAGATATGCACCTCTACCACCGGTTTTTGAATAGCGGCGATGGCATCTGCAATGGCTATGGAATAATGAGAGTAAGCACCGGGATTTATCACTATTCCTTTGCAATCAGGATCCTCGAAACCCAATCTGTGGATATGGTCGATTATTGCCCCCTCGGAATTCGATTGGAAATACTGAATCGGTGTTTCGGGGAATCTTTCCCTGAGTCCGTGCAAGAAATCTTCAAAAGATTCATGACCGTAGATCGAGGGTTCTCTTCTCCCGAGAAGATTCAGGTTTGGTCCGTTAATTATTGCAATCATAAATCTTGGCTCGTTGGTTTCTAAAAACTTATTTTTCGACGGTGGAGAGCTCTTATCCACCGTTTAGTCTTCAAAAATAATAAAGACGTCCTGTGGATAATCGGCCAAAATTACCCAAATTCCCTTATTAGGCAAAATATAGTATACCAAAAGAGGGTATGCCAAAATGTTTTACATTTAGACATAACCCCTTTTATGACAGGCAGCAAAAAATCTTGGCATGCCCTCTTTTTATCTCATACGGATTAATCGGCGGATAATAATTCTTCCTCAAAACGTTTTTAAAACAGTATTGGTATAATTTTTGTTAATAAGATAGAGTTATAGAAATAAATATTAGCAGAAAGAATAATAAAGAAGGATGGCTTCAGATAGCGAAAAAGTGTTGCATGAGGCAACTCGAAATGAATATAAATACGGTTTCACCAGTGATATCGCTACAGATATTGTGGCGCCGGGTCTCAACGAGGATGTGATCCGTTTTATTTCTGAAAAAAAGGGGGAACCGGAATGGTTGCTCGATTTCCGGTTGAAAGCCTATAGGTATTGGCTCACCCTGAAAATGCCTCATTGGGCCCACCTCAACATACCGCATATCGATTTCCAGGCTATTTCATACTATGCGGCCCCTAAGAAAAAGGAATTGAAAAAGAGCATGGATGAGGTGGATCCGGAACTTGTCGAAACCTTCAATAAACTTGGTATATCGCTCGAGGAGCAGAAGCAACTTGCCGGTGTGGCAGTGGATGCTGTAATGGATTCCGTCAGCGTCAAAACCACCCATAGGGAGAAACTCGCTGAATTAGGAGTAATCTTCTGTTCCTTCTCCGAAGCTGTTAAGGATTATCCCGATCTGGTGAAGAAATATCTCGGTACCGTAGTGAGTTATCGCGACAATTTCTTTGCCGCTCTGAATTCGGCCGTTTTTTCCGACGGGTCTTTTGTCTATATTCCAAAGGGTGTGAGATGCCCGATGGAATTGAGCACATATTTCCGAATCAACGCTGCGGGCACCGGTCAGTTTGAGCGCACCCTCATAGTGGCTGACGATGATGCTTATGTTAGCTATCTGGAGGGATGCACGGCACCTATGCGCGATGAAAACCAGCTCCATGCCGCTATCGTCGAAATAATCTGCGAGGAGAGGGCCGAAGTTAAATACAGCACTGTCCAAAACTGGTATGCAGGCGATAAGGAGGGAAACGGAGGTATATATAACTTTGTCACAAAACGAGGGCTCTGCCGGGGCTACAAGTCTAAAATCTCATGGACACAAGTGGAAACGGGCTCAGCCATCACATGGAAATACCCCTCATGTATCCTTAAAGGGGAGGAAAGTGTCGGAGAATTCTATTCTGTGGCAGTAACCAACAATATGCAACAAGCCGATACGGGCACCAAGATGATCCACGTGGGTAAAAACAGCCGGAGCACCATTGTGAGCAAGGGTATTTCGGCCGGCAAGAGCCAGAATTCATATCGGGGACTTGTGAGGGTGGATGAGAAAGCTACGGGATGCCGCAATTACACGCAATGCGATTCGTTATTAATGGGGAATGAGTGCGGGGCACACACTTTTCCTTATATAGATGTGAGAAACTCAAGCTCAACAGTGGAGCATGAGGCCACCACTTCAAAAATCAACGAAGCCCAGTTGTTCTATTGCCGTCAGAGAGGCATTCCCACGGAAGAAGCTGTGGCGCTCATTGTCAACGGATACGCCAAGGAAGTCATGAACAAGCTTCCGATGGAATTTGCCGTGGAAGCCCAGAAACTGTTGCAGATCACACTCGAAGGCTCCGTCGGATAAGAGCTGCGGGATGTGAGTAAGGAGTGTAAAAAGATGAATGAAAGAAACGTAATAATAGATGGTGTCGACGCCCAGATATTTTATGGGGTCAACAATAATAATGTGAATCTGATCCGCAATCTCTTTCCGAAATTGCGGATGGCAGCACGCGGAAATGTGCTCCGAGTGATCGGGGAGGATTCCGAGACATTGGAATTTGAAAAGAAGGTCAAGGAACTGGAGGCTTACGCGTCGAAATACAACAAATTGCCCGAAGATGTCATAATCGACATCGTGAAAGGAGAACCTCCCAAGCCTGTGAACTCCGAAGGCGTGATTATCTTCGGACAGAACGGTAAACCGATCAGTCCTCGCAATGGGAATCAGGCAAAGATGGTGAGAAGTTTCTCCCAGAACGGCCTTACATTCGCACTGGGTCCTGCCGGCACGGGGAAAACCTATATAGCCATCGCTCTTGCTGTGGCTGCTTTGAAAAACAAGGCATGCAAACGTATAATCCTCTCACGGCCGGCAGTGGAGGCAGGTGAAAAGCTCGGTTTCCTTCCGGGAGATATGAAAGACAAGATCGACCCGTATCTGCGGCCGCTCTACGACGCCCTCGAGGATATGATTCCGCAACTCAAGCTTAAGGAATATATGGAGAGCGACGTGATTCAGATCGCTCCGCTGGCTTTCATGAGAGGACGCACCCTGAATGATGCCGTAATAATTCTCGATGAGGCTCAGAACACCACCCGACATCAGATGAAGATGTTTCTTACCCGAATGGGTATGAACAGCCGTATGATCGTGACCGGTGACCTGACTCAGGTTGACCTCCCCCACACCACTCAGAGCGGACTGCTTCAGGCAATGCGCATCCTTAAAGGAGTGGAGGGTATCGGAGTCATCGAATATGGAAAGAAAGATATAGTGAGACATCCGCTCGTGCAAAGAATTGTGGATGCCTATGAAAAGAGAGAGAAAGAGGAGGAAGAACAATGGCAAAAGTCGGAGACAGAGTAAGATTTTTGAATGCTATCGGCGGTGGAGTGATCAGCAGAATCGATGGTAAGACTGCTTTCGTGGAGGATGAAGATGGTTTCGAATCCCCGATATTGTTGAAGGATGTGGTTGTAGTGCTTCCCGCCGGCCATGAGGCTGCCGTCAAGGGTTCAAATATCATGTTTGATCAGAAGGCTTTCGACATGGGGAAAGGTGAGGCTCAAAGCCATAAGCCTCATGAGAAGGGAGCACCGGAAGCAACAAAGGTTGCCCCCGAGATGAAGATAGAGGAGACGAGCTATGGCGACAATCCTAATATCCTGTTGGCTTTCGAGCCTGATAATGTAAAGAATCTCGGCAACGCCAGGTTCACAGGGGTGCTCGTCAACGATTCCAACTATTTCATTGACTTCACGTTCCTGAAGCGCTCCGATGACGATCGCGGGTGGGTGATAGAATTCCAAGGCACCGTCAATCCGAATGAACTGATAGATCTGGCAGTACTTACCCATGAGAATTTGGGGGAATATGAACGCATAGCCCTTCAGGGAGTTGCTTACAAGAAGGATAAGTCCTTCTCGCTTATACCGCCTCTGAATATAACCCGTAAGCTTGATCTCACTAAATTCCATAAATTCCATTGCTTTCGACCGTCGAGATACTTCGACACCCCTGTCATCGAGTTCCCCCTTTAGAGCCCCTTTATGGAGGGAGGCGGCGTGTAGCGTTGAACCGGGAAATATGAATTGCTTAAAAATTATTTAAACCTTACAATATGAAGGATATAGAGTTGAAGACCAAAATAAGGGAATGCACCCTGACCGACCTCTCGGAGATGGATCGCCATCTTGTAAGTCGCGCCAAGGAGGCTACCACTCGCGCCTACGCCCCTTTTTCCAAATATCAGGTCGGGGCTGCCCTGCTGCTCGATAACGGTAAGATAGTGGAGGGGAGCAATCAGGAAAATGCCGCTTATCCATCGGGCACTTGTGCAGAGCGCACGGCTGCTTTCTATGCTTCATCAGCCAATCCGGGAGTTGCCTTCAAGAAACTTGCCATAGCAGCCTGGATGGATCCCGGAGAAGGGAAAGACCGGGAAGAGGGTTTCCAGAAAGCCCCGGTGTCGCCTTGCGGCGGATGTCGCCAGGCACTCCTCGAATATGAGCATCTCTACGGAGATGTGGAGGTGATACTCTACGGCTCAGATAAGATATATATCCTTGATTCCATCAAGGCTTTGCTCCCTTTGGCATTCACTGATTTCTGAAATTCATCTCATATCGTCTGAATTCATTAACTTTGCCATTTGAAAACGGACCCGGAGGAACTAAGGAACTTCCGGGGAGGCTTGCGAAGTGAGAAATGGATTCAGGAGAAGAAAAAAGGGAGAGATTTTGTTTCCCAAAAGATGGGCGGCTACACCACAGGAGCCTCGTTGAGGGTCTTTTCCGGCTTGGAAGTTCCTTCTATGAATTCCCTTTCCGTATCTCCTGGAGGATAATTAACCCCGAGCAACTTCAGAAAAATTTTCGCAGTAATGTTCCCGAAGGAATCGGGTCGGTGCAAATGATGGTGACGGTCCCCAAAAAGAAACGTCGCCGAGCAGTCGACCGTGTAAGAATGCGCCGACTCATCCGGGAGACCTATCGGCTCAACCGCCGGGAGCTATGCCTGGATGCGGATGCCAATCCGGATATCGCTACGCTGTCATTAGCCTTTGTATATATCCACACGGCCAATCTGGATTACGCGACCGTGGAGGAAAAAATGAAAGCTGCCTTATCCAAACTGCGCAAAAAAATCAGAGGTTATTCAGCTTCAGGCGATGAAACTTCCGGCGACCACAATTGTCTAAACAAATAGCAAAGATGTCGAAACTCCTCATATTGATGATCCGGTTTTATCAAGTGGCCATTTCACCGCTTTTCCCTCCTGCTTGCCGTTACACCCCGACCTGTAGCGCCTATGCGGTGGAGGCTTTGAAGAAACATGGGGCATGGAAAGGGAGCCGACTCGCAATAAAAAGAATTTTAAGATGCCATCCATGGGGTGGAAGCGGATATGACCCGGTGCCTTGACATACATACCCATCATGCGGCCCCACAGCCTCAGGCCGTGATTTCAGCCTCTTTCGAAGATTTCAACCCGATGGAGGGTCAGCTGTATTCACTCGGCATACATCCTTGGACCCCATATAAGGATTTTTCATCACAGGATTGGGCCGATTATCTTCTGATGGCAGCTCAGCCTTGCGTTGTAGCCATCGGAGAATGTGGCATCGATAAGGTGAAAGGGGGCCCTCTCTTCAATCAGCTATTGATTATGAAGAAGCAGATAGAGATGTCGGAGGTGCTCCATAAACCCTTGATTATACATGACGTTAAGGCTCACGATGTGATCACAGGGCTTAAACGCGATATGCAGCCAACACAGAAATGGATGGTGCATGGATTCCGCAACAAGCCTTCGGTGGCCAAGATGCTTACAGATGCGGGTATTTATCTCTCATTCGGGGAACTATTCAATCCCGAGGTGCCGACTCTTGTGCCCAAAGAGTTGATCCTTGCCGAAACCGACGAATCCCCGCTCACCATCGAGGAGATTATAGCACGGCTATCGTCAAATTTAGGAGAAGATATCACGGAGCTGATTGCTGCAAACACTGCATCTTTTCTCTATTCCAACACTGACACTAATGAAACTGCAATATAAAATCTTTATAATCCCGCTTATGCTGTTTCTCTTTCAGACAGCATTCATTCCCGTAGCGTGGGGACTACGTCTCGAGCCGATTCCCTATGGGGATTTCTCAAACTGGAAGACGAGGGGCATCACGGAATCAAAACTGCTTGGGGGTAAACACAAGACTGTATATGAGGTGGCTCCCGAAGGAAAAAGCGAGGGGAATTTGCCTTATTCCAACGAGGGGGGATCTCCTTGGGCCACCAGTAATGTTTATGCGAAAGTGGCCGGGATCGTAAAGGCTTCAAACACTGTTTCTCCCGACGACAGCAAAGGTAACCGCCGCGCCAAGATGGAGGCTAAGATGGAAGAGGTGAAAGTGCTTGGGATTGTGAATATGGACGTGATGGTGGCCGGCACTATTTTCTTAGGTCAGATCTACGAACCGATCACCTCTCCCAAGGGACCCTTTTCAAAGATGGAGATGGGCATACCTTACACCAAACGGCCCTCCGCATTAGTGTTCGACTATGAAGTGGCCATGCCAAAGGATAATACCCGCACAAAATCGACAGGATTCTCACCTAAGAAGACGTTGCAGGGGCGTGACAACGCCGAAGTGTATGTGTTGCTTCAAAAGAGGTGGGAAGATGAGAAGGGGAATCTTTACGCCCAGAGAGTCGGCACCGGCAGGGAAAGATACTCGCAGAGCATACCCTGGACAGAAAAACATGTGCTCCCGATTCATTACGGCAATATCACCGGGGAATCCTTTTATAAACCCTGGATGGGGCTCCTCAACGGTGAGAAGGCTTATTATGCCAAGAATTCCAAGGGTAAGCTCGTGCCTGTGGAGGAAGTGGATTGGGCACCTGCCGACGCAACTCCCACCCATGTGCTGGTGATGCTTTCCTCGTCATGCGGGGAACCGTTTGTGGGCACCGAGGGGCTTACTCTTTATGTAGACAATGTGGCATTCGGATTTGAATAGGTATTTAAGACAGGCTCCGATTGAGGAGCGTTAAAAGATAAACCGGAAGATAATGAAAATTGCATTAATAGGTTATGGAAGAATGGGTCATCTCCTTGAAGAGGTGATAAAAAGTCGCGGTTTGGAAGTGAGCTGCATAATTGATGTCGACGATCAGGAAAAGTTCTTGAGCGAAGCATTCTGCAAATCGGATGTTGCCATTGAATTTTCCACTCCGGCTTCAGCCGTAGACGGCATCCTGAGATGTTTTGCCGCCGGCGTGCCGGTAGTGGTTGGCACAACAGGATGGGATAATTCGATGCCTGAAATCAAGGCTATCTGCGACAAAGGGAAAGGCACACTCCTCTACTCATCCAATTTCTCGATCGGCATGAATATATTCATGGCCATGAACCGCTATGTTACCCGGATAATGAACGGCTTCGATACCTACACCCCGGCCCTTTCGGAAGTGCATCATGTCCATAAGCTCGATCATCCGTCGGGCACGGCAGTGACACTTGCAAATGAACTGACCTCGATATCCTCCCGCTTCAAAAAATGGATTGAAAAGGAAGAGGGCCAGAAAGCGGAAAGCGGGTTGCTTCCGGTCTACCATAAGAGAGAGGGCGAGGTGCCCGGGATCCATACCATCACATGGGAATCGGAAGTGGACAGCATCATAATGACCCACGATGCTAAAAACCGTCTCGGCTTCGCCCGCGGGGCTGTCAGCGCCGCCCAATGGCTGGCCGGCAAAAAGGGGTTCTTCACCATCGGAGATTTCCTTTCCGACGTCACCGGCACCGGAGGAATCTTTAATTCAAATGAGATCGTATCGTGAGTAGATTAAATAGAACAGAAGAGCGAAATCAGCAACCGGAGAGGCGATTGCCCTTAAAGGAAAGGCTGCAGAATATAAAAACCACTCGCTGGATAAGATTCGGAATTGTTTCCCTTATTTTCCTACTTTGGGTGATATGGATGGGGAACCCCTGGCTGCTCCTGCTTTGGTTGCTCCTTGTGGATATCTATATCACCGGGTTTATTCCATGGACCTGGTGGAAGAATACCACTGGTGCGCAACGGGTAGTGTGGGGATGGGTCGATGCAATCCTTTATGCGCTAATCCTTGTCTATTTCATATTCGCCTTTATAGGTCAGAATTATATGATACCCTCCTCCTCGCTCGAGAAATCTCTTCTTGTCGGAGATTACCTTTGGGTCAACAAGGCTCTCTACGGGCCAAGGGTGCCGCAGACGCCCCTTCATTTCCCGCTTGAGCAGCACACCATGCCAATTATCGGGACCAAAAGCTATATAGAACATCCTCAGCTACCATACCACCGTCTGCCGGGTCTTCGCGGGATTCAGCGCGGGGATATCGTTGTGTTCAACTATCCTCAGGGCGACACAGTGGCTCTAAAGATCCAGAATCCCGACTATTATCAGATCAGCTACGATCTCAAGCGTAACGGAGTGGAAAATCCGAAAGCTTATATCGAAGCTAACCCCGATATATTCGGAGAGATAGTCTATCGGCCTGTAGACCGGCGCGAGAACTATGTGAAACGGACAATCGGGCTACCGGGAGAACGTCTTCTCATCCGTAACGATTCCATTTTTATCAATGGGGAATATATGGAACAGCCCACCAATGTTCAGTTCAATTATATAATACCGGTATCGGCCCCCATAGCCGTGGATCGCTGGGAGGAAATCGGAGTAAGCCTTGACGATTTCAACCAGTCGTTGACACGCGATGATCTCACAGGCAGACTTTATTATGACATTCCGCTGACCGGGGAGATGAAGGCAAAGGTGGAGAAATGGCCGGAGATTTCCGGAGAACTTCTCACAGAGGCGCAGACCGGCATGTTTAATCTTGCCCCGGGTATTTTCCCGCTCGGGAATGATTACGGCTGGAGCCGTCCCAACATGGGTGAACTATGGATTCCTCAAAGGGGAGCGACTTTACATCTGACACCGGATAATCTCCCTGTGTATGAACGGGCCATAAGAGTTTATGAAGGCAATGACCTGGAGATAAAGGATGGAAAGATATACATCAATGGGGAGCCTAACGAGTATTATACGTTCAAGCTCGACTACTATTGGATGATGGGTGACAACCGCGACAAAAGCGCCGACTCGCGCTACTGGGGATTCGTGCCGGAAGATCATATCGTAGGCACACCGATGTTTGTGTTTGCTTCTTTCGACAAAGACAAATCCCTTTTCGACGGTAAAATCAGATGGAACCGGATTTTGAAATCAGCCAATCCCGACAAGGGGAAATGGTAGACTACCCTCCCCTCTCTCCCTCAGCCGGATGGTGTGCCCGATATTTGAAGGCTATGGCATCCGGAGCTTCCGAGCACGAAGCTATCATAAGGGCTAACGAAGGTATCGGGTCGGCAAAGGAGTTTGCAAGATTCCGATTGCTCGATAATCATGGGCAAGAAACCCTCCTGCCGGTGGCAGTAGAAGGAGGAGGAAGGAAATTAAGAGGAACCGGGATTCCTGAAGGATTATTGCTCTCCGAACATGGCAACTGGCGCAAGACCCATCTTGGGGCGCTGGAAAGCATACTTGGGAAAACGCCATGTTTCCGGTATCTTCAACCGACCATGGTGCAGATATATCGGGATCTTGAACTGAAAACCTTACGGGATTTCAACTTTGCAATATTCGAGGTAATTATCTCGTTTCTTATGAAAAATTTGCGGGCGGAGGATCTCGCAGTGTTTTATAATGACGAGCGGCTTAAAACCCGGGGAAAGGAGTTAGCCAGGAAGATAAATCCCGATATTTCAGTAATTCAGCCGGTGGCTATGTTGGGAAATGAAACGTTACTTGGACTAATGGCTCTGTAGGCAGTCCTGAGATAAGGGAAAGATAAAAAATATTTACCTCGGTTAATAAAATAGCCTAAATTGAGAAACAGATTGGGGCAAACTTTATGAGACTACTTTCATGGATATTCAGGGTCACCGCGGTGATGGTCTTGCTCGGGATGGCGCAGTTGGCCCATGCCGAGAAAGTAGACATATCCTCGCTGCCGAAGAATCCTCAGGTGAAAGTGAAGGCCTACGTAAGTTTCTATCATTTTGTGGATGAATATGGCGACACGGTAAGGATGACAAATATCCGGGATGTCGTGGTGTATCCTCCAATGAAATTCAAGAACAAGAAACAGGAGGAATTCTATTGGCGCACAGTGAGGGATGTGCGGAAAACTTTACCCTACGCGAAACTTGCTTTCTCTACCCTCTGCGAAACTTACGAATATATCCAGACTATTCCCGACAAGAAACAGCGTGAAAAACATCTAAAGCAACTTGAAAAAGATATATTCGAGCAATATAAACCTGTGGTGAAGAATATGACGAAAGGCCAGGGAAAGATTTTGCTTAAGCTGATCAACAGAGAGACTGACCAGAGCTCATATAGTATAGTCAAGGCCTTTTTAGGAACATTCCGGGCAGGATTCTGGCAGACTTTCGGCCGCTTCTTCGGCATGAATATGAAAGCGGGCTTCAAACCCGAAAAGAATGACGAGGATGCAATCATCGACCGTATAGCCACACTAATCGAGCAAGGTGCACTTTGACAATATGGAGGTAATAACAAAGTTATAGCCCGCAAATTTTTGCTATCCCGGCAATTATGTCAATATTAATTAAGTTTTTTGGGTCTTTAAGGGAAAAAAGTTAAATTTGCAGTCTTAAACGACTTACCCTGCCTTCACGTCTCGTTTATATCATGGAATCGTGAGGGGGTGAAAAGCGAAAAAACATGAGTCTATTACAAGAAAAATTAGCTGTCTACGACGCTCCTCAGAAAGCAAAGGCAGCGGGAGTATATCCCTATTTTCGTCCTATTTCCAGTGAACAAAACACTGAGGTCTTGATGAATGGCCGCAAGGTGTTGATGTTCGGGTCGAACAGCTATATGGGTTTAACCAACCATCCGAAGGTGATAGAAGCGGCTGTGGAAGCCACCAAGAAATATGGCACCGGAATGGCCGGGTCTCCTTTCCTTAACGGCACCCTTGATATACATAAAAAACTTGAAGAACGTCTGGCCGACTATGTAGGCAAAGAGGATGCAATGCTATATAGCACAGGGTTCGGAGTGAATCTTGGGGTGATTTCTACGCTAACAGGAAGAGAAGACTATATCATCCTCGACGAGCAGGACCACGCCTCAATAATCGACGGCCGGCGTCTTGCTTTCTCAAATTATCTGAAATATCGCCACAACGACATGGAGAGTCTCGAAGCGCAGCTTCGCAAGGCCGATCCCAATAAGGTGAAACTTATAGTGACCGACGGTGTATTCTCCATGGAGGGAGATGTGGCTAATCTTCCGGAAATTGTAAGGCTTGCCAAGCAATACAATGCTTCGGTGATGGTGGATGAAGCCCATGGTATCGGAGTGTTCGGAGAAGGGGGTCGAGGCACATGCAACCATTTCGGTGTCACTAATGACGTGGAACTGATAATGGGCACATTCAGCAAGTCGTTTGCCTCATTAGGTGGATTTATAGCCACCAATAAGGATATCACCAATTTCCTGCGCCACCACTCACGCGCATATATCTTCACAGCTTCAATCACACCGGCTGCAACGGCTGCTGTAAACGCCGCCCTTGATATTATGCTGGCCGAACCGGAACGTCAGACCCATCTTTGGGAAATCACCAATTATGCTCTTGAAAAGTTCCGCGAGATGGGTTGCGAAATCGGACACACTTCCACTCCGATTATCCCTCTATTCATCCGCGACGACTACAAGACTTTCCACGTGACCCGCGACCTCCTCGACGAAGGTGTGTTTGTTAACCCTGTAGTCACCCCGGCCGTGGCTCCTCACGACACTCTTATACGGTACTCGCTAATGGCCACTCATACTAAAGAACAGGTGGAACGTTCCATAGAAGCCATCAGGAAAGTCTTCAAGAAATACGAAATTATCCCTTGATAGAAAATGTATAATAGATATTGATAAGGATAGAGGAGGCCTAAGGTCTCCTCTATTTCATATTAGATATCTATTTGATGTTTGATATCTATTTCAGGTTTGATAACAGGTAATTTAGCCAGGATGTTAGCTCCCGGAGCATTTGGTCTCTTTGTTTGAAATTGGTGCGGTAGCCCCAGCCATGGCCCCCCTCCGGATAAATAAACATGGCCGCGGGGACATCATTATCTACGAGGGCGTTATAATAGAGGATACTGTTGATCGGTTTCACAGCCTTGTCATCGCTGCTTAAGGCCATAAAAGCCGGAGGAGTGGAGGCGGTAACATTTTTATCGGATGACCATTCCAAGACCTCTTCCGCTGATGGATTATCACCCAAAAAACCTTTTCTGGTGCCGGCATGGGTCAGTTCAT
This sequence comes from Muribaculaceae bacterium, assembly GCA_022509205.1. Classification (GTDB taxonomy): domain Bacteria; phylum Bacteroidota; class Bacteroidia; order Bacteroidales; family Muribaculaceae; genus Lepagella. Next base: position 43,381 of record JAFLTR010000003.1, read on the forward strand.
TGTCAAGGGAAATCACCGGATAGAAAAGTATCTGGAAGGCGGGGGAAGCGTCTTCTGTGGGATGAGTGGCTACAGCCGAAGCAAGATGACCTCCGGCCGACGAACCCATAATTCCGATCTTGTCGGGATTTATACCCCAGTTTTCGGCGCTGTCTTTCATAATGACAAATGCTTTCCGGATATCATTCAAAGGTATATTCTTATCGCCACCAGGCAGGTTATATTCCACCACGGTATAGGCGAATCCCAGGTTATTGAAGAAAGGGGCCCAGTAGTAGCCTTCATGATTTTGAGCAAGATGTGAATACCCCCCACCGGGGCAGGCCACTACCGCAAAACCGTTTCCCATATCCTTTGGAGGAAGGAAAACTTTCATTTTAGGCGAATCAAATTCCACCACTCTCGATTGGGCAAAGAGTGATGAGGATAAAGAAGCAAACATTAAGAAAGAAATAAGAAAAAAGGTCCTGATCATAGTCGAAATTAAACTTGCGGAATTGGGTTAAAAACTTAAATGCAAAAATAGCAAGAGAAACGGAATAAATAGTTGTTTTAATAGGTATTTTATTTGTAAAAATGTGAAGTAATGGATATTGGAAAAATAGGATACATCAGAATTTTTTAACAAATTACATCATTCACCCTGCATCCCAACCTACCTTTCATTTCTTTGGGTATTTATGCGGATAATCAATTTGAAAAATTGAAATATGTAATTTGATAAAGCATGGCAATAATGAATTTAAATTTAATAAGAGCTTGACTTTAAGATTTTTTTGCTATTTTTGTGTTAGCGATCAATAACGTTGTGTTAGAAGTTTAAACTTATTTACAAATTCAAAACAAAAAATTTTAAACACCTTTAATTTAAGATTTCAAGGGTTTAACATTTCTATGCGTCACGTATCCGAAAAATCTATACTTTTTTTGCTCGCATTGATTACGATAGCAAATGGGTTTGCGGCAGATGAACCGTGGAACCATGGTGACCTTCGCGTTTCCGACAACCGGCGTTTCCTCTGTCATGCCGACGGGGAGCCGTTTTTTTGGTTGGGCGACACCGGATGGCTCCTCCCCGAACGTCTCGACCGTGACGAAGCAGCCTATTACCTTAAACGAACGGCTGAAGACGGCTTCAATGTAGTGCAGATTCAGGTAATCAACAATATACCCTCTTTCAATTCCTATGGCGCTATGTCCCATCCCGACGGATGGAATCTATCGGCCATCGACAGTATCCCCGGCTACGGTTACTGGGACCATCTCGACTACATAGTGGACCAAGCCCGGAAAGAGGGCATCTACATCGGAATGGTTTGTATCTGGGGAGGGTTGGTGAAAGCCGGACTCATGAATGAGGAGCAGGGCGAAGAATATGGCCGTTTTCTTGCTAACCGCTATGGGAAACATCCCAATATTATATGGATTATAGGAGGAGATATCCAGGGAGATGTAAAGCCCGAAGTGTGGGAAAAGCTTGCAACCACCATCCGCGGGAAGGATTCCGACCATCTCATGACTTTCCATCCGCGCGGTCGGACCACTTCGGCCCGTTGGTTCAATTCCCGGCCATGGCTCGACTTCAACATGTTTCAGAGTGGCCACCGTCGATATGGCCAGCGGATGGGCAATAAAGACTATCCTATACCCGACGGCACTGAAGAAGACTCATGGATGTATGTCGACTCTGCCACAAATGTCCTGCCTCTCAAGCCTGTGCTGGATGGAGAACCAAGCTATGAAGATATCCCTCAAGGGCTTCATAGCCCTGACGAACCTCGATGGGGAGCTAAAGATGTGCGTCGATATGCATATTGGTCGGTCTTTGCCGGTTCGTGTGGTCACACCTACGGCCACAACTCCATAATGCAGTTTGTGCGTCCCGGTATTGAGGGTGCCTATTTTGCCGATGGCGATTCCAAACCCTGGTGGAGAGCCATGGATGACCCCGGACGAAAGCAACTTAAACATCTCAAGAATCTCATGCTGGCATTCCCTTATTTCGAGCGTGTTGCCGACAGCCTGATCGTGGTTGACAACGGCATCAGATACGACAGATTGCTCGCCACTCGCGGAAATGACTATTTGCTTGTCTATAATCATTCCGGACGTCAAATGACGCTTGATCTGAGTCGTATCTCAGGTAAGGAAAAATCGTTATGGTGGATGAACCCCACAAACGGTGAACTGCATTACATCGGCACCCGGCCTGACGGTATTGTTTCTCTCACTTCCCCGGCCCCGGCCGGCGACGATCTTGTGGTCATCGCCACTGATTCCTCTTCGTCCTATCTCTCCCCTTCTATGAGATTCCTTCCTGAAGCACGGAATTCCGACATCCCTCCCGACTTAACCGAATAATTAACTGAAACATTCCTAACGTATATAAACACCATGAGAAATTTTTTTGTAGCAATAATGTTGGCGACCACTGTTGCCGGAAGTTTTGCAGCGCCCCGTAACTGGAAAGCGACTCTTAGAGAGACCGACCCTGAATTTTTCAAGACTGATGAGGCAAAGATGATTGGCGACAATCTGCTTTTGTTTCAACGGGAAACCGGAGGCTGGCAGAAAAACACAGATATGACTTATCCTCTTACGGCAACGGAGAGAGACAGCATTGCAGCCGACAAGAGCAGGCGTGATGACTCAACAATCGACAATGACGCGACCACAATACAGATGAACTTTCTGGCACGCCTTTATAACGCCTCGGGCGATAGCCGATATAGTGACGGGTTCAATCATGCCCTTGAATTTCTTCTATCCGGTCAATATAAGGATGGAGGCTGGCCTCAGTTCTGGCCTGACAATGAGGGTTATCAGGTGCATATCACATACAACGACGATGCAATAGCCAATATCCTGAAACTATTCCGCGATGTCATTAACGGGCAGGAACCATATCAGGGGACACTAATTGACGAAAGTATGCGTGCCCGGCTTCAGGACTCTTTCAATCGAGGCATCGAGTGTATCCTGGCCACTCAGATAATGGTCAACGACGAACCGACAGTATGGTGTCAACAGCATGACCATATCACCTACGCTCCTGCACCGGCCCGCACTTACGAACTTCCCTCATTCTGCTCGCAGGAGAGCGCCATGATTGTGGAGTTATTGATGTCATTGCCAAATCCCGATCAACGAGTGAAACGTTCAATCCACGGGGCCATGAAATGGTTTGATGATAATAAGCTCGAGGGTTATGCAATCGAAAGGACCGGCCGAAGAGGCGACCCCGATTATGATGTGAAATTAGTGGAACGGCCAGGTGCCGGTCCGTTGTGGGCACGCTTCTATGATCTGGAAAACTGTCGCCCATTCGTATGCGACCGTGATGGAGTGCCACGTGAACGCCTTGACCAGATCGGTGCTGAACGTCGCCACGGATATAGCTGGTATAACGACCGCGCGGCTGCACTCTACCCTCTCTACGAAGCCTGGAAGACAACAAACGGGGAATAAAATCCCCGTTTGCTCTTTGAATGTCGATCACTTTCTATCTTCTAAATTTCTTAGTGGCCTTTCCGTCGCGTATCTCTATAAAGAGTCCCTTGGGAGTTGAAGAGAGACGATGGCCAAAAATATCGAAGAGCATCGGAGAGGTAGTCACGTCTGCTTTTGTAGTATCGATGGATGTATTATCAGGTTCCGATGGTTCTGAGGGATCCGAAGGTTCCGAAGGATCTGATGGTTCCGTAGGTTCCGTAGGTTCTGATGGTTCCGATGGATCCGTAGGTCCCGAAGGATCTGAAGGTCCGGAAGGATCTGATGGATCCGAAGGTTCTGATGGTTCTGAAGGTTCTGATGGATCCGTAGGTCCCGATGGATCTGATGGATCTGATGGATCTGATGGATCCGATGGTTCTGAAGGTTCCGAAGGTTCTGAGGGTTCTGATGGATCCGAAGGTCCCGAAGGATCTGAGGGTTCCGAAGGTTCCGATGGTTCTGAAGGTTCTGAAGGTTCCGAGTATTTCTCATACTCAAGGCTTGCCATAATGAATGACCCGATACCTTTCCCTTCGTTGGAGACGATATTTACATCACTGCCGTCGAGATAATAGTCAGCCGTGCCGTTGCGTTCCGTATTATAATAGGGCCCGAGTCCGGCAGAGCGGCAGATATTATGGATGTCTATACCATGGGAATTTTCCGTTATGAATTCGGCAATCAAACCCTCGTAGGCTTTTAATGCCACGGGACTGTAAGTAGCGGAGTCAAGCAAGCCGAGACGTATTCCTTTCAGCAAGGCGTATGTGAACATACTCGATGCTGAAGCCTCAAGATAGTTGCGATTCCCTTTTGCGCTTACAAATGAATCGTCATACTGCAAGAGCTGATACCACACTCCGCTCTTCTGATCCTGCCAGCGGCTTATGCCTTCGGCCACTTGGGTGAATATTTCCGCTAATGCCCCGTAGTCGGGATGATCCTTGGGCATAAATCCTAACACATCTACCAAAGCTGCCGCATACCAACCCATTCCTCTTCCCCAAAATTCTTTGCTGCATCCTTTATAGGGATCATTTTTATTGGCCCAGAAAGAATTCATGTCTGAAGGATTGGCACTCCATCCATGATAATTGAGGGATTTATCTCCATTATAGGTATGTTTGTGGATTGTTGTGAACTGCAGGGCAATGTCCGACCATCCCTCTGAGTCGTCCGGGGCGAAATGGGCGAGATATTCCGCATAGAAAGCCGCTCCCATATAGAGGCCGTCGAGCCACATCTGATCCGGGTAAGAATCCTTATGGATAAAACCTCCGTTCCCCTCTTTGAGAGAGATGCGGGTGTATTCGTAGCGCAGATAATTATAGAGATAGTCGGCAGCCTGACGATAGCGTTCGGCATTAGATGGGTTTACTGCTGATTCAAAGGCATAAAGATCTAACAGCACCTTCCCGGACGCTATGTTATCAAGACTCCCCTTCTTGAAGTTATAGAAATTTCCGGAGCCGTTGATAGCATTGTCTGCATAAGTCTTACACCATTGGTAGGCCTGTTGTGAAAGAGCCTCATCCGGGTATTGGTCACAAAACGTAAGGATTGTTTTAGCCACTAACCCGCTCACATAGTCCCAGGCCTTTTCGGCCGACCATTCCTTGCCGTGGGACTGAATCATGGAGGCGGAATATTGAGCGGTTTGCGAGTAAGACGTGAGGGAGACAACTGCAACCAGGACAAAAATAATTCGCTTCATAAATATAATGTTAGGAGTTGTTGCAAATTTAAGAAAAAAGGGATAAAAGTCATAAACGTTTTAGACACAAAAGATAATCGTCGGGGAAACTTTGTTTGTAAAATCCCCACCTAACATATATATAAATGCAGAGAGCGAGTCAAAATTCGGAATTTTGACTCGCCCTCTTTAGGGAAAATATCTTTCTTTTTATTTAGCTTTCTTAACCTTCAAAGCATAGTCTTTGTCGAAAGTGAGCTTTTGGCCGTCGGAAAGCTTGATCTTATATTGATCTTTCTTAAATTTTATAGATGTAATAGTTGCATTAGGGAATTTCTCAGTCAGGGTCTTCCTTGCAATGTTGGGGAGAAGGTCGATCGGAGCACCAACAGTAGATTTTTTAGCGCTTACCTGATACCAGTTGCCTGTGAGATCGAACCAAAGTTTTGTGCCGTTGTCAAGGTTTACGCGATACCACATCGGTTCGGTGGTCGGCCTCATCATCTTTGACCATGATTTGGCTACTTTTGCACCGGGATAGTAATCGTTGAGGAAAGTTTGAACTTGTGCCGGCATTTTGTCAACCGGGGTAGGAACTCTTTCAGCATTTGCTACTGAACCACCAAGAACAAGAACTAAGGCAAGGCCTAAAACTTTTAATAACTTTTTCATAACCGTTAATTTTTAAAGTTGTTTATTAATTTATTTAATTGTTTTTCTTTTGAATTTATTGTTGTTTTACTCTGTTAACAAAATTATAACCAACCGACCCCGAAAAAGGTTCATGAAAAAAAATAAAAAAATATTATCTTTGCTACATGATACAGTTGCCACCCTCAAAAAGTATAGGTGCCCGCTATCTTGTGGCGACCTATTTCAGCGGAACGTTACCGGCCGATCCGATCTTTCAAGACAATGACGATCTGATATTGTTGCAGCAGGCTCTCCTTGAAATTTTTTCTGACGAAGAGCCTATCGACTATGGGGATTCACCCATAGATGTCGGAGCCTCCGGCACTGCCTTACGTTTTGTCACGGCTGTATGCGCCTCTTCGCCCGGTGCCGACTATGTAATAACCGGCACGCCCCGACTAATGCAGCGTCCCATGGCTCCTCTTATTGATCTCCTCAGGGAAGCCGGGGCAGGAATACAGGCCTTGGGCGACAATGACTCCGGACCATATAGAATCACAGGCAACAGTCTTCCCGGAGGGGATTTCTCAATCCGCGGTGATGTAAGCTCCCAGTTTATATCTGCGTTGATGCTCGTCGCCCCCTATTGGGAGAAAGGGCTCAGGCTTAATTTCTCCACTCCCCTCGTGTCACGACCCTATATCGAAATGACGTCACGGCTGATGGAGAAATTCGGCGTAGAGGTCAAACTCACAGATACCTTTGTGGAAGTGGCCCATGCCCGTTATAAAGTGCCGGAAAGTTTTGAGGTCGAGGCAGACTGGAGCGCCGCATCCTTCTTTTATGAAGCCGCATCCTTGGGAGCGGAAAATCTTGAATTGGAGCATCTCACCGATCCTGACAATTCCCTTCAGGGCGACTCAATTACAGCCGAATTATTCGCTAAATTGGGAGTGGAATCCACATTCAGCAAAACAGGAGCAACGCTTAATCTGCAAACTGCGGATATTTCCTCCCTTCCGGCAGTCAGTTTCAGGAATTGCCCGGATCTTGTTTTGCCATTTGCTCTGGCCTGTCTTTGCCGTGGGATAAAATTCCGATGTGAAGATGTGGCCCATCTGCGATTAAAGGAGAGTGACCGTATCGCGGCCTTACTGACCGAAGCACGGAAACTGGGCTACGACATTAAAGCTGATGAAGACAGTATAGAATGGCAGGGAGACACTCTTCCCGCTGAAGAAAATCCTGTGGTCGAAACCTATGACGACCATCGGGTGGCGATGGCTTTCGCTGTGGCTGCTTTGAAAACCGGAGAAATCAGGATAAGGAATCCGAGAGTGGTGGAAAAATCTTTCATCGATTTCTGGAATCAGCTTGCCAAAACAGGGTTATCCTGTCGCCCGGAGAATGATATAATGATTGTGACCCGTTAACAAAGAACCCTCTTAGAACCACACCCATTTAAACTTTACTCCGTACACTTAACATTGGAACGACATGACGGGAGCTCTCGTAATACTGGCCGCAATGATATTGGTGGGGTTCTTGCTCTACATCACCGACGTGAAATATTTCCGGCATCATCATGGCTCGGCCCCCGAAGAGGCTCCGACAGTAGAAAATGATTCTGAAAACCAAAGCACGCAAGAGGAAGAGCCGGAGGTGTGTTGCGGACTGCATCTGGTTTGTGAGAAAACCTCCTTGCAGTTACTTACAGATGAGGTGGTTTACTACGATGACGAGGAACTCGACCGGTTTGCAGAACGCGAACCTGAAAGCTATTCCCCTGAAGAGACGGAGGAATTTCGCGATGTCTTGATGACTCTTCTCCCACAGGATGTGGCAGGTTGGGCAAAGAGTATCACACTACGCAAAATCGAGCTCCCCGACGACGTGAAAGATGAATTGTTGATGCTTCTCGCGGAAATCAGAGCAGAAAAATAGCCGGCCGGAGAAGAATAGTTGAGGGAAATTCGGTAATTTTGGGCTCAAATTAGAATTGATATGTCTTTGAAATGCGGTATAGTAGGCCTCCCCAATGTAGGGAAGTCAACTTTGTTTAATTGTCTGAGCAGTGCGAAAGCTCAGTCGGCGAATTTCCCATTCTGCACCATAGAACCCAACGTTGGCATGATCACCGTGCCTGATGAAAGGCTCAATAAGCTTGTGGAGATGTGCAATCCACGAAGCGTTGTGCCGGCCACGGTGGAAATCGTTGATATTGCAGGGCTGGTGAAGGGAGCTTCAAAAGGAGAAGGTCTTGGCAATAAGTTCCTTGCAAATATCCGGGAGACCGATGCCATACTCCATGTATTGAGATGTTTCGACGATGATAATATCACCCATGTCGACGGAAGTGTCGATCCGGTGAGAGATATGGAAATTATCAACTATGAGCTCCAGTTGAAAGATCTGGAGACCATAGAGAGTCGGCTTGCCAAGACCGAGAAGGCTGCAAAAAGCGGCGGTGACAAGAACGCTAAAATGCAGCTTGGAGTGCTTCAGGCATACAAAGAGGCCCTCGAACAGGGAAAACCTGCGCGAAGCGTTACTTTCGAAACCGTCGACGAACAGAAATTTGCCAAAGAACTGTTTCTGCTCACAAATAAGCCGGTGCTTTATGTCTGCAACGTGGATGATGCATCTGCAGCGGAAGGGAATGCCTATGTGGAGGCGGTGAAGAAAGCCATAGAGGGTGAAAATGCCGAAATAATGGTAGTGGCCGCTGCCACGGAGAGTGATATCGCAGAACTTGAGACCCCTGAGGAACGTGCAGAATTTCTTCAGGAGATAGGTCTGACAGAGAGCGGTGTGAGCCGTCTGATTAGGGCTGCTTACGCCTTGCTCGATCTCCAGACATATTTCACTGCCGGCCCTGATGAAGTTAGAGCATGGACCTTCCTGAGAGGAACCAAGGCGCCCCAGGCCGCAGGAATCATACACACAGATTTCGAAAAGGGTTTCATTCGTGCGGAGGTAATCAAATATGACGATTATGTGAGCCTCGGTTCCGAAACTGCTGTAAAGGATGCCGGGAAAATGGGAGTGGAAGGCAAGGAATATGTGGTGCAGGATGGCGATATAATGCATTTCCGGTTTAATGTCTGAATGAAGCTGTCACTCGAATATCTCAACAGCCGTCACGCCTATTGGAAAGAAAGAATAGGTGAGGCCGGCATTTGGGAATCAGGCAAATTTGGACCCGTGACGATTGTTATCCGTCCCGATTGTAAAAGCTATAACGGACTGTTCATTCGCAAGTATCTGGAATCGGGAGGAAAGCGAAATCTCGTAGACCGAATTTTTATATATAATAAAGTGGAGGATTTCGACCCGGGATTTTTAGACAACATCCTGGTGCACGAAATGATCCATCAATATATCATTCAGAATAAGCTGAAAGACCGGGGACCTCACGGCCCCTTGTTCCGTGGGTTTATGCAGCGTATAAATGCCGCTTTCGGGGAGGAGCTGAAAATAAGAATCAGCGACAGGAATCCGGGAGTGGCCGATAAGCCAAAGGAGAAGAAGAGGCATCTGCTCCTGGTGATGCATCTTCACACCGGCTTCAGTTTCTGTAGCGTCATTAATCCCAACCGGATTGTGATGTTTGAGCAGATGGTGAAACGTAATTCGGAGGTATGGAGGGTGAAGGAACATTACTGGGCTTATTCTGACGACACGCTTTTCAACGACTATAGCCGTTGCACGCGATCGCTCCATGGCATCAAGAAACCTTCGGCAGAAATGGAGGTCTTCTGTCGTGAGCATGGAGTGGTAAGTGCAGGGTGTAGCCCTAAGAATGCAAAGTGAAAAGAGTGAAAATGAAAAATGAATGGCGTAGGATCGCCGTGTGCAACGTGTAAATTGGGATTCGCAAAGAATATTTACAAGAGAATATTTAAAGGAATCGACAAATGAAAGACCTGTTTTTGTTTTTAAGGCGGTTCGCTTCGCCCTATAAATGGAATGTGGCGGGAAGTGTGTTTTTCAACTTCCTGACCATGGGTCTGACTGTCTTCTCTTTCGCATTCATTATGCCGATTTTGCGAATCCTCTTCAACCTCGACACAACCAGCTATGTCTGGCAACCATGGGGAAGCGGACAGTTTCAAGACGTGCTTATCAATAATTTCTATTGGTCGGTGACGCAGATTATCAGTAGCATCGGACCGGTGTGGACTCTCGCCCTGATGGCGGGAGCCCTGATAGTGGCCACATTCCTCAAAGTTATGGCAGCCTATCTGAGCGAATACTGCGTCATTCCGATGCGCAACGGAGTAGTGACCGATATCCGAAATCAGATGTATTCCAAGATAGTGTCGCTTCCAATCGGGTTTTACACCCACGAGCGCAAAGGGGATATAATGTCGCGCCTTCTCGGAGATGTCGGAGAGATTGAAGCTTCGGTGGCTGCAAGTCTCGCCGGATTGTTGAAAAATCCCATACAAATAATCGGCTACCTTTTCGTAATGGTGGTGTTAAGCTGGAAACTCACCATTTTCGTCTTTATCCTTTTGCCGATAGCCGGATGGATCATGGGCACCGTCGGGAAAAAACTCAAGGTCAAATCGCTCGAAGCCCAGAACATGCTCGGCACGATCTTATCCACAGCAGAAGAAACAATCGGAGGCCTTAAAGTAGTGAAAGCTTTTAACGCCGAGAAACACATGGAAGACGTGTTTCAAGGGGAAACCGACGATTACCGTAAAATTTCCAATTCCATACAGCGACGCTGGAGCCTGGCGCATCCGATGAGCGAATTTCTGGGCACGATTGCCGTATCGGTGGTGCTGTGGTTCGGCGGGGCAATCATCATAAACGGAGAAACAGCTATCGATGCCCCCGGTTTCATCTACTATATGGTGATATTCTACAGTATTATCAACCCGGCAAAAGAACTCACAAAAGTAGGTTACACCCTTCGAAAAGGTATGGCGGCCTTGCAGCGAATAGACAAAATACTGGGTGCCGAAAATCCGATCAAAGATCCGGAGAATCCCGTTGAAATGCCGAAAGATCTGAAAGATGGTGGAAGTGTGAGTTTCAAGAATGTCAGTTTCAGTTATGACGGAGAGAGATATGTGCTTCAAGATATCAATCTGGAAGTGAAAGCCGGGATGACAGTGGCACTCGTCGGACAATCCGGTTCAGGGAAATCAACGATGGTTGACCTGATCCCGCGCTTCTGGGACGTAGTGCATGGAGAAGTGGAAGTGGAGGGACATCCCGTCGAAGCCTACAATGTGGCCGATTTGCGGGGAGTGATGGGAATCGTTAATCAGGAACCCATACTCTTCAACGACACTATCTTCAACAATATCGCTTTCGGGAGTCCGGAAGCCACTCTGAAAGATGTGGAGGAAGCGGCCAAGATAGCGAACGCCTACGAATTTATTATAGACACTGAAGATGGTTTCCAGACCATGGCCGGCGACCGGGGCAGCCGTTTCTCAGGAGGTCAGCGCCAGAGAATAAGCATAGCCCGTGCAGTGTTAAAAAATCCGCCTATCCTTATCCTCGACGAAGCCACATCTGCGCTCGACACTGAGAGTGAACGCCTTGTGCAGGAAGCCCTTGAGCGCCTGATGAAAAACCGCACCACCATAGTCGTGGCCCATCGGCTTTCAACCATTGCCAACGCCGACCTTATATGTGTGCTTCAGGAGGGCAGGATTGTAGAGAAAGGAACGCATCAGCAACTTATAGAACTCAACGGGGTGTATCGTCATCTCGTGGAAATGCAAAGATTAAAATAGATAAAAATGAAAAATATAGCCATTTTTGTATCCGGGAATGGAGAAGCTGCCGAAAGGATTGTAAGGCTTTTCAATGATGGTAACAGAGTCCACACCTCTCTGGTGATAGTTGACGATACAGCTGTCGAATTGCCCGGACGTCTGAATGCGGAAGGTCTGGAAACATTGCATATACCGGATGCCGATTGGCACTCCCGAAGCGGAGAAGTGGCCCGTCTTTTGAAGGAGAATGAGATTCGCCTTATAGTGCTCGATAATTTTGACCTTGCAATTTCCGACGAAATTATGGAAGCCACCCAAGGAGAGATTGTCAGGGTTTCCTCTCCTGAACAGGCTCCACGCGAGGTGGTGAATGCATTGGAGGCGGAACTGAGGAAACCGGTGGAAGAAATTGTAGTGGAAACTCCGGAAGAAGAGGAGAAGACCCCTGAATCGGAATGGGCAGAAGCTTTGAATATCCGCTACACCCCGCCGAAAGTCCCAAACACACCCCCGGATGTGCCTGAAACTCCCGATTCCCAAAATCCACAATTTCAAAATAATCCCCAATACCAAAATAATTACGGAGGTGAAAGTCCTCGCTTTTGGCAGAATCCCTATTATCAACAGTCGCGCCGGCCGGAAAATCATGAAAATTCCGAACCGATGCCGTCTACATGGCTTATCTGGTCGGTCTTAATCACGGTATTCTGTTGCTTCATACCCGGTATTATAGCGATAATTTACTCCTCACAGGTGAGTTCAAGATATTATGCCGGTGATATTGAAGGTGCACGCCGAGCTTCTCGCAATGCCGAGATATGGATTATAGTCTCATTTGTGCTCGGAGTTTTGAGCGCTACACTTTATCTTCCTTTCATGCTGATAGGATAAAGTTGAGGAAAAGACAAATTCACGCTGATAGATCAAAGACAGCTATCAGTTTCTTTACGCCACGACCACAGGGATTCCGGTTTCTGTGGTTATTCTTTTTGCTATATCGTTAAGTTCCTCCTTATCCACCTTCACCAGTTTCTCCTCAGGTGTTGACCGATCGAGACTGTAAATCATTATTTCGCGCGGGCCGATCTCTTTGTAGGCTTTAATCAGGGCCTCAATCTCGCCGGGAGTGATGTTATCTACCTTTACCCCGTTATGTTCCCCGCGTAGGAACATTGTCTGGATTATACCTGATCCTTTGAACACTTTTAGTCCCTCCACAACCTTGTCTACCGTGAATGAAGGTGAAGTGGGCCGGTCGATGAGTTTCATAGTCTCGTTTATACCGGAATCAAGCTTCAAAATGTTATTGTCGGCTTTTTTAAGGGCCTCGGCTACAGACGGTGTGAATATGCGGGTGGAATTAGTGAGCACCGATACCTTGGCATCCGGGAAAAACTCATCTCTTAGAGCAAGCACATCGTCAAGTATTCCCGGGAAATCCGGATGAAGGGTCGGCTCGCCGTTCCCTGAAAAAGTGATGACATCGAGACTTTCTCCTTTCTCTTTCATTTCCCGGAGTTTATGTCGCAAGGATTCCCTGACTTCCTCTCTTTTCGGAAGCCCTGATTTTCCTTTCCCCTGGGCATTATACCCGGCCTCGCAATAGAGGCAATCGAAAGAACAAACTTTCCCGTCGTTCGGACTTAAGTTGATTCCCAACGACGTGCCCAGACGTCTGCTATGAATCGGTCCGAAAATTGTGGTGTTAAATAGCACCCTCTGGTCTTTTCCCATTGCTTATAATTTTTGCTAAATTACAAATTTTCTCTTATATTTGCTCTCTTTAAACACTATCGGTTGCAATGCAAACAACCCCAAAATAAAATTCAATATGAAAAAATTCTTCCAATTCTTAGCCCTATCCCTGATGATGGTCGTAGCAGTGGCTTGCAGTCAGGGTTCCGCAGCAATCAACAAGGCTTTCGATGAGGCATGTCAGGCACAATCGGCAGAAAAAGTGGCCACAACCCTTTGCAACGGTCACATCAAATGCTCAACCCTCACTCCCGATGAGGCAGCAAAACTCGGAGCCGTTTTAGGCTACATCACCTTCACCGGTATGTATTCGGCCAATTTCAACGCACAGGTGGATATGCATGAGTTTGGTAAACTTCTGGATGAATACAAAGCCCTCCAGCTCCGTCAGGATGGCACCGACAAACAGCTCATCGAAGAATACACCAAGCAGATTTTCTCTACACGCACTCTGGAATGAGCATCGTAAATGAACCATTAGCGGGTCTCATGTTGTTATAATAGAGAAAAACATTTAACAATTAAAAAATTCAGGACCATGAGCAAATATCTTATCAGTTTCGGCGATTCCGACAAATATGAAGTGGATTTCCCCGGCACACTCGATCAGTTTAAGAATTCCGACACCATCAAAGGAATGAAGGAAAAAGTGGAAGGATTCCTCAAAGATAAATTCCCTATGGGTAATTTTGAAGATATCGTGCCCCTCCATATCGAAGAGGCCGACGGTGGAAACTATGAAAAATTCGACATGGCAAAGATCAGCGACCTTCTGAAGAATCTCGCAACCCAGATCGGTGTAGAGAAAATCACAGACAAGCTGAATCTTAACGCTCCATTCGATAAGTTATAAAAATCACGGAATAAGTTCTTTTAAGTTAGCCGGGTAAGTCGTGCAATACGGCTTACCCTGCCATAGCATATAACATTTCACGCCCTTTGATGCATAGATTTGATTTCCTTGTGATTGGAGGCGGCATAGCCGGCATGAGTTTTGCCCTCAAAGCAGCCTCCAAGGGGTCTGTTGCACTTATTTGTAAAACCACTCTCGACGAAGCCAATACATTCTATGCCCAAGGGGGAGTGGCAAGTGTCACGAATCTTGAAGTCGACGATTTCGAGAAACATATCCACGACACTATGGTGGCCGGCGACTGGCTCTCCGATCCTGACGCAGTTAGAAAAGTAGTGGAGAACGCCCCCCTGCAGATTCAGGAACTGATAAAATGGGGTGTAGACTTCGACAAAAAAGATGACGGAACATTCGACCTTCACAAAGAGGGGGGACATTCGGAATTCCGAATTCTTCACCATGCCGACAACACGGGTGCTGAAATCCAGGAAAGCCTCGTAAAGAAAGTAAAGACTCATCCCAACATCCAAATCTTTGAAAACCATTTCGCACTGGAAATCATCACCCAACACCATCTTGGGAAGATTGTGACTCGCCGCACTCCCGATATCACTTGCTATGGCGCCTATGTGCTTGACGAGATTACCGGGAAAGTGGAAAAATTCCTGGCAAAGGTCACAGTGATGGCCACAGGTGGTGTCGGAGCAGTCTACACCACCACTACCAATCCATTGATTGCCACGGGTGACGGCATCGCAATGGTCTATAGGGCCAAGGGCACTGTCAAGGATATGGAATTCATTCAGTTCCATCCCACGGCTCTTTATCATCCGGGCGACCGTCCCTCTTTCCTTATCACCGAGGCGATGCGTGGCTACGGGGCAGTGCTCAAAGACCATGAGGGGAAGGAATTCATGCATAAATACGACCCCCGACTTTCCCTCGCACCCCGCGACATCGTAGCCCGTGCAATCGACTCCGAAATGAAACAGGCGGGCACCGATCATGTATATCTCGACGTCACCCACAAGGACCCGGAAGAAACAAAAAAACATTTCCCCAATATCTATGAGAAATGTCTCTCACTGGGTATAGACATCACCAAAGAAATGATACCCGTGGCTCCGGCCGCCCACTATCTCTGCGGAGGTATAAAGGTGGATCTCAACGGGGAGTCTTCCATCAAACGTCTATATGCCATCGGGGAATGTAGCTGCACCGGGCTTCATGGAGGCAACCGTCTGGCCAGCAATTCCCTGATAGAGGCTGTGGTTTATGCGGATGCGGCAGCCCGGCATGCCGTGGAGGCGATCGACGGCTATGATTTTCGCGAAGATGTGCCCGACTGGAACGATGAGGGCACGATGCATCCTGAAGAGATGGTGCTTATAACACAGTCGGAAAAGGAGGTGAATCAGATCATGGGATATTATGTGGGAATCGTAAGGAGTGACTTGCGACTTGATCGTGCCTGGAACCGCCTCGATATCCTTTATGAAGAGACCGAAAAACTCTATAAACAAAGCAAACCGACGCGTGAACTCTGCGAACTCCGCAATATCATCAACGTTGCCTATCTTATAATGCGCCAGGCACGCGACCGTAAAGAGAGCCGTGGACTGCATTACACGGTGGATTATCCAAAAAAATGAAAAAATTACTGTCACTATTGATGCTGGCTACCCTCTCCGCGTTCGGAGTCCGAGCCCAGCAAACCCCGAGTCCGAGCCATGACGTGAGTGTAAGCCGGAATCTTTCCACATTCAACTCCATTGTTAAGGAACTGGAGATGAACTATGTCGACACAATCCGGCCCAAAGAGGCTTTCGGAGCGGCTATAGAAGCTTTCCTTTCGACTGTAGACCCATATACTGAATATTACAGTTCAGACGACCGGAACGAACTCACCAAAATCACCACCGGGCAATATGACTACGGTGGTATAGGATCCTATATAATGCAACGCGACGGCAGCTCTTATATCTCCGGTCCGATGGAGGGTGCGCCGGCTGCCAAAGCAGGTCTGAGATCCGGCGACAAGATAATTCGCGTGGATTCAGTCGACACCTCCAATATGGGATCTTCCGATGTCTCCTCGCGACTGCGCGGACTTGCAGGAACACCGGTCACAGTAACCGTTAAACGGCCTTTTGTCACTGACTCCATCCTCACATTCGAGTTAATCCGTGCAAAACTTTCCGATCCGTCAGTGCCCTATTGGGGAGTAATAGGAGGGAACACCGGATACATACGTCTGACCCAGTTCCTGGCCGACAGCGGCCGTGACGTCAATGAGGCCCTCAAGGCTTTCAAGGCTAATCCGGAAGTCACCCAGATTGTGCTCGATCTCCGCGGTAATGGTGGCGGCCTCCTGGAATCAGCTGTAGACATCCTCGGAAATTTCTTGCCCAAGGGTACCGAAGTGTTGCGCACACGTGGAAAAGACAAATCTATGGAAAAGGTCTATAAGACCACAAAAACCCCTATCTATCCCGATATACCTTTGGCTGTTTTGATCGACGGAGGTTCTGCTTCCTCCTCGGAAATTACAGCAGGCGCACTTCAGGACCTCGACCGCGCAGTGCTGATCGGATCCAGAAGTTATGGGAAGGGACTTGTGCAATCCACCCGTCCTCTACCTTTCGACGGTTTGCTCAAGGTGACGGTGGCAAAATACTATATACCATCCGGCCGACTTATCCAGGCCCTTGACTATTCTCACAGGAATCCCGACGGCTCGGTGGGCCGCACTCCCGACTCCCTCACCAATGTCTATCACACACTCCATGGACGTGAAGTAAGGGATGGTGGTGGTCTGACCCCCGATATCTCGATCGATTGGGGAAGAGTCAGTCCCTTGCTTTATAACCTTGTAAGCGATAACAAGGTATTCGATTTTGCAACCAAATATGCCAATACCCACGACTCTATTCCGGGTGCATGGGAATTTGAAGTGACAGATGAGCTCTTCGAGGAATTCAAAAACAGCCTCGATGTATCCACCCTCCAATACGATAAGGTGATGGATCAGTTGCTCAAGCAGTTGCGTGAAACGGCCGAAGCGGAAGGTTATCTCACCGAGGAGGCGGCAGCTGCAATCGACACCTTGTCTCCCCTCCTCTCAAATGATGTTAACCAGGATCTTGACAACAAGCGTGAGGAGATTGCCGAATATTTGGGTGGCGAGATTGCAAGCCGTTATTATTTTGAAAACGGCCGACTGATCCAGACCCTAAAGCAAGACAAGGCCCTGAAGACAGCGATGGAAACCCTCTCGGATCCCGTTAAACTCAAAGAGATCTTAGGAAGATAAGTTCACAGGACCGCTCCATGCAGCGTGGAACAAACCTATCCGGGATGCAATTGGACAGATGAAATTAGCAGAAGCACAGAAACTCTTTGCCACCGATCCTCGTGTCAGTGCAGTGATATCATCCTTGAACGACAAGGATTTGCGTCGCATTGCTTTGACAGGACTGCATGGCAGTGCGGCTGCTATGTTGTTTGCTTCCCTACCTCCGAGGAAAAGCCCTTATTTAATAGTGGCAGATGATTTCGACAGTGCGGGATATATTTATCACGACCTGTGCCAGATTGTCGGTGAAGAAAATGTGGGCATTTTTCCAAGTGGATATCGCCGCGACATCAAATATGGTCAGCCCGATCCTCCCTCCCAGATTCTACGCACGGAAACCCTTGACGCCTGGAAAAAGAAGGATCATCCCGTATGGGTGGTGACATCCCCTGAAGCCCTTGCTGAGAAAGTGCCTGCCGGCGATAAACTGGCGGAAAACACAATCACACTCTCTGTTGGTAAAGAGACGGATATGGATAAGGTGAAAATCCGTCTCCGCGAACTCGGATTCAGGGAAACAGACTA
Source organism: Muribaculaceae bacterium (assembly GCA_022509205.1). GTDB lineage: Bacteria > Bacteroidota > Bacteroidia > Bacteroidales > Muribaculaceae > Lepagella. Next base: position 61,428 of record JAFLTR010000003.1, read on the forward strand.
TGTCTATGAACCCGGGCAGTTTGCCGTGAGAGGTTCTATTCTTGATGTCTATTCATTCTCCGGAGAACTCCCTTACCGCATCGACTTCTTCGACGATGAGATAGATTCTATCCGGATTTTTGATGTGGAGACCCAGCTTTCTCGCCAAAAAGTGGATAGCATCTCGATTGTGGCAACCGATCTCGTGGATAAAGATTCCGACGGAATAAGTCTTTTGGAATTTGCCGGCGATGACTGTGTTGTGATAGCTCAGTCGGTAGACTGGCTCGAGAAAAGAGTCGTGGCAATCACCAATGAAACTATGTCTTCGGCAGTAGGTATCACCGGAGAAGGAGACTCCGATGCCCTCAGCAAAACTGTGGATCCTCTCGATTTTATCAAACGGCTCCACGAACTCAAGCAAGTGGAATTCGGCAACGGAGCGGGAGATGCAGTCACGTTCAAAGCCGACGCTAAAATAAACTTCGACACTTCTCTTCAGGCTCTTTATCATAAAAATTTCGAGCTCATCTCCAAATCTTTCAAGGAGTTTATCGAAAAGGGCTACAAGATTCTAATACTAAGTGACACTCCTTTCCAGAACGAGCGGCTTAAGGCGATTTTTCAAGACAGGGGAGACAACATTCCTTTCATCCCGGTAGACCGGACGATTCATGAAGGCTTCGCCGACCACGACAATAAGATCTGTTTCTTCACCGACCATCAGATTTTCGACCGCTTCCATAAATATAATCTTAAGAGCGATCGCGCACGTGGAGGGAAACTTGCACTCTCATTAAAGGAGCTTAGCCAGATTGAAACCGGAGATTTCATAGTGCACGTCGACCATGGTATCGCTCGGTTTGGCGGCCTGATAAAGACGGATGTCAACGGCAGACCCCAGGAAATGCTCAAACTCTATTTTCAGAACGACGACCTGGTGCTCGTGAGCATTCATGCTCTCCATAAACTTTCCAAATATCGGGGCAAAGACGGCATACCTCCAAAAATCAGCAAACTCGGTTCCGGTGCCTGGGAAAAACTCAAGGAGCGCACGAAGTCGAAGATGAAGGATATCGCGCGCGACCTTATAAAACTTTATGCTGAGCGTCGCAGGCAAAAGGGATACGCCTATGCTCCGGACTCCTATCTTCAACATGAACTCGAAGCCAGCTTCATATATGAAGACACACCCGACCAGACCAAGGCGATGACGGACGTGAAAGCGGATATGGAAAGCGACCGCCCGATGGACCGACTAATATGTGGTGATGTTGGCTTCGGTAAGACCGAGATTGCCATACGTGCCGCCTTCAAGGCCGCTGCCGACAGTAAACAAACAGCAGTACTTGTGCCGACCACTGTACTTGCTATGCAGCATTACCACACTTTCTCGGAGCGCCTAAAGGACCTCCCTGTCAGAGTGGAATTCATTTCCAGGGCAAAGAAACCTAAGGAGGTGAAACAGATTCTTGCCGACCTCGAGGAGGGGAAAGTTGATATCCTTGTGGGCACTCACAAACTTATCGGCAAAGATGTGAAATTCAAAGACCTCGGACTGCTCATAGTCGATGAAGAACAGAAGTTCGGTGTGGCTGTGAAAGAGAAACTCCGGCAGATGAAGACCAATGTCGACACGCTGACCATGAGCGCTACTCCGATACCCCGTACACTCCAGTTCTCTCTTATGGGAGCACGCGACCTGTCGGCGCTGAATACTCCTCCTGCCAACCGCAGACCGATTGAAACCAATGTCTCATCATTCGACGACGATGTAATAAAGGAGGCTATCGAATTCGAGATCAGCCGCAACGGTCAGGTTTTCTTCATATCAAACCGAATTGAAAACCTCGCCACAATAGAAAATGCAATCCGACGGCTCGTTCCGGGAGTGAGGGTGGTGACGGCCCATGGTCAGATGCCTCCCGAGAAGATTGAAAAGGCCATTCTTGATTTCGCAGCCCACGACTACGACGTGTTGCTCTCCACTACGATAGTGGAAAACGGCATCGACATGCCGAATGTCAATACCATTCTCATCAACAATGCCCACACTTTCGGTCTGAGCGAACTCCATCAGCTAAGGGGCCGGGTGGGGCGAAGCAACCGCAAGGCGTTCTGCTATCTTTTAGTGCCACCGGGGAATCCGCTCACTCCTGTAGCACGAAGGCGTCTGCAGGCCATCGAGAATTTCAGCGACCTCGGTAGCGGCATACATATCGCGATGCAAGACCTCGACATCAGAGGAGCCGGAAATCTTCTGGGAGCCGAACAGAGTGGATTTATCGCCGACCTCGGATATGAAACCTATCAGAAAATACTCAAGGAATCAGTATTCGAGCTCAAGACCGAAGAATTCCCCGATGAATTTGAAGATATAACGGGTAAGGATGAGGAGTATGTCTCCGATTGCACTATAGAGAGCGATCTTGAACTACGGTTGCCCCCTGAGTATGTGCCTCAGGAGAGCGAACGCATACTTCTTTATCAACAACTCGACAATATGGAGAAACCGGAGCAGACGGAAGAGTTCCGCGCCAACCTTCGCGACCGTTTCGGACCCATACCGGAAATCTCAGAGGAGCTTATTAAGGTTGTGGCTCTCCGAATGTCCGCCCGCCGTCTCGGCATCGAGCGCCTTGTGCTCAAAAACGGCTCCATGCGTATCTTCTTTGTAGGAGCTGACAACAAAGCCTATTATAACAGCGCCGCTTTCGGGCGTGTGCTCGCATACGTGCAGGCTCATCCCCGACAGTGTGAGCTCCGTGATGTCAAAGGGAAAAATTCAATACTAATCTCCGATGTGCCATCAGTGTCGGCTGCTCTGGATGTCCTTAAGGAGATTGAAGCTTCAAAACCTCTATAATCCTCAATGCAGTGGCTTATAATCTGATCGGGAAATATATCTGGATAATAGATACGCTGACAAAAAACCGTCGTCTTTCGAAATCGGAACTCAACAATCTCTGGATGAAATCGCAGATCTCGGGAGGGGAACCGATGCCTGAACGCACCTTCTTCCACTACAGGCGAAGCATCGAGGAAATATTCAATATCGAAATCAAATGCGACAGCAACCGTCGCTACTACATAGAATCCCCGCAGTCGGTAAGAAGCAATTCGCTCACCAACTGGCTGCTCGACTCGATGGCGGTGAGCAACGCCATAAATGAAAACCAGCCCGGGGCCGACAGAATTGAGATAGAAGATGTGCCTTCGGCCCGGGAATTTCTCCCGCTGGTGCTTGAAGCCATCCGCGATTCTGTGAAATTATGTTTCACCTACGCAAGTTTCGCCCGTTCACGCGCAGAGACCAAAATCATGTTCCAGCCTTATTTCCTCAAGCGTTTCAAGCAGAGATGGTATATGATCGGGTTTCAGGAGAAGACCAAATCTATCCGCACCTATGCCCTCGACCGTATAAGGGAGATGCAACTTGTGCAGGAAAAATTTGAAATGCCGGGCACCATCACTATGCAGGAACTCTTCGGCAATATCGTAGGAGTGACCACCTCTCAGGCTCCGATCCGCACTGTCAAGCTCCGTTCCACTCCGACACAGGCCAAATATTTCCGGGCTCTCCCGCTCCACCCCTCCCAAACGGAGGAAATCCACGACAATTATTCAATTTTCACATATCAACTGCAGCTTAATTATGAGCTCGCTCATGAAATTCTCTCGCTTGGAGATGCCGTGAAAGTGCTTGAACCCCCTGAACTCCGTGCAATGGTGGTCACAGAACTCCAAAATGCACTTGCCCAATATTAACGAAAAACCGCTTTCCCATAATGCAAATTCAATCCTCCCATCGCATATCGCCCGGCGACTCGGTCCGCGATGCTATGAAACAGCTAAACATGCTCTCCGGAGAGTCAATGACCCTCTTCGTCGTGGATGATGATGACAAAATACTTGGCACCGTCACGGATGGAGATATCCGGAGGTCTCTAATCGAAGGCGGAGAACTTAACGACAGAGTGGTGAAAGTGATGAACTCTCGCTTTCTCTTTGCGACCGGCATGGGCGACATTTCATTGAAAATGACAGAGGGACGCAAAAGAAGGATAGAACTTCTGCCGGTGATCGCCGAAGGAAGATTGGTAGACATGATCGACCTTCGGAAGACTCGGGCCTGGCTGCCGGTAGAGGCCGTATTGATGGCCGGAGGGCGAGGTGAAAGACTGCGGCCTCTGACCGATGAGCTCCCTAAACCCCTCCTGCCTGTAGCCGGAAAAGCGATCATTGATTATAATATAGAGGAACTGGAGGCTTGTGGAATCCGAAAAATCCATGTGACTGTCAACTATCTGGGACATCTCATACGCCGGCATTTTGCCGATCGGGAGGGAATAGCAAAAGTAGACTGTGTGGAGGAACCAAAACGACTTGGCACATTCGGGAGTCTTGCCTACGTGGAAGGGATGGAAACTGATGACATCATAGTGATGAATTCCGATCTCCTTTCATCCATAGATTTCGAGGCGCTCTATATCCATCATAAGAAAGCCGGAAATGATTTCACGATAGCAGCCGTGCCCTATTCTGTGTCGGTGCCTTTCGCCATTATGCGGCTACAGGGCCAAAGGGTCAAATCGCTTGAAGAGAAGCCCACCTACAACTATTTTGCCAACGGTGGTGTTTATATAATGCGACGTGAGTTAATCAGCCGTATCCCGAAAGGGGAATATCTTGATGCCCCGGATTTTATCATGGAACTTATCGAGGCCGGCAATAAAGTGGGCTCTTTCCATATCGATGGGACCTGGGTGGATATCGGCTCCCCCGATGACTACAGGCTGGCAAACGAACTCGCTTCGCGAACAATGTTGTCTTAGAACCTTTCTCCTGTTAACAATCAGCAAAAGAAAAACGAACAACCAGCCATGGCAGATTCAAATTTTATTGACTATGTAAAGATAATGTGCCGGAGTGGTAAAGGAGGCGCCGGCAGCCGTCATTTCCATCGTGCCAAATATCTGCCCAAGGGAGGACCCGACGGCGGTAATGGCGGGAGAGGCGGTCATATAATCCTTAAAGGGAACAGAAATATGTGGACTCTGCTCCCACTTCGTTATCAGCGGCATATATTTGCCACTGACGGTGAACGCGGAGGAGAGAACCGCTCCACAGGTAAGGATGGTGAAGATCGTATAATCGAAGTGCCTGTTGGAACAGTTGTATTCGATGCCGATTCCGGCCAATATCTGTGTGAGGTCACAGAAGATGGTCAGGAGGTGAAACTCCTGCGCGGAGGCAAAGGAGGTCTCGGCAACTGGAATTTTGCAACAGCCACCAATCGTGCACCACGATATGCCCAACCGGGTCAGCCGGCAATCGAGAAAACCGTGATTCTCGAACTGAAACTGCTCGGAGATGTCGGCCTCGTTGGTTTTCCGAACGCCGGGAAATCGACGCTTCTCTCAGCCATGTCTGCGGCAAAACCGAAAATCGGCGATTATCCTTTCACCACCATGGAACCGAGTCTCGGTATCGTAGACTATCGCGGCGATAAATCATTCGTGATGGCCGATATTCCGGGAATCATTGAAGGAGCAAGCGAGGGAAAAGGTATAGGCCTGAGATTTCTGCGCCATATCGAGAGGAACGCGGTGTTATTGTTCCTCATTCCGGCCGACAGTAACGATATCAAGCGCGATTACGAAATCCTGCTGAATGAGCTCCGAGAATTCAATCCGGAACTCATTGACAAGAGCCGGGTGCTCGCCATATCCAAATCCGACCTGCTCGACGACGAGCTACGCGAAGAGATAGCAAAGGAATTGCCGGAAGGCATACCGACAGTTTTCATCTCAGCGGTGACGGGGCAGGGTCTGACAGAACTGAAAGACCTCCTCTGGCGGGAGATTAATTCAGACGATAACAAAGCCCGAACCACCATGACGCATCGCGACCTTGACATGAAATCAAGGGAACCCGAAGAGGATGAATTCATCTTCCATCAGGATGACGATGACCTTGACGCCTATGAAGATGAAGAGATCGACTGGGACAATGATTTTTGGCAGGAAGAGGATAGCGTGAATGGCTGAGGAGATATTGCAGTTAGACATAAAGGGGATTCTTAAGGCCCGGATTCCAAAGGAGAAACTACGCTGGATCCCGTCGTTTCTGATATCCGGAGTGGAAAAACTCATACGCCAGAAAGAACTCAATGAAATTCTGAGGGCCACTCTTCCCTCTGAAGGTTCGGAATTTTCCCGCCGTGTGCTTGATTATCTGGATATCAATGTGGAAGTGGAAGGTCTTCAGAACCTCAAGGATGGGGCACGATATATGTTCGCCTCCAACCATCCCTTGGGCGGACTCGACGGCATTGCGCTCATCACTGTGCTCGGCAAGAAATATGGTGACGACAACATCCGTTTCCTTGTAAATGATCTCCTGATGAATGTCTTGCCACTCAAGGGATTGTTTCTGCCGGTCAATAAGTTCGGGAAACAGGCTCGTGAATATGCCGGGATAATCAATGAAAAGATAAATTCAGATTGCCAGATTTTCCAATTCCCGGCCGGGCTATGCTCTCGTCTGCAGCGTGGAGGAAAAATCGAGGATCTGGAATGGCAAAAATCCTTTGTAGCCAAAGCTATCGAATCGCAACGCGATATAGTGCCGGTGTATTTTGAAGGCCGGAATTCAATGAAATTCTATCGGACTGCCAAATGGCGGAAAAAGCTCGGCATCAAGTTCAATTTCGAGCAGATCCTCCTCCCCTCGGAGCTTTGTAAAGCACGCGGCAGCCGTTTCCGCATCATTTTCGGGAAGCCGATTCCCTGGCAGGAGCTAAAATCCTCCTCCCTTTCCCCGAAAGTACTTGCTGACCGGATCCGTTCCGAAGCCTATGCGCTTGCATCCCCCTCTTGTTCCGGAGGGTCTGAAATGTAATCTTTATGTGATGATTAGAAATATTATTTTCGATTTGGGCGGTGTGGTGATCGATCTCGACCGCCTTAAAGCCGTCGAAGCCTTGAAAAAATTGGGAGTCTCGGATGCCCCCGATCTTTTGGGAGAATATGCCCAGAAAGGCCCTTTCCTCAAGCTGGAAACCGGGGAGATATCCTCTTCCGAGTTCTATGACTTGTTATTGGCAAAATGTAATGAGGGCACCACCTGTACACGGATCAGGGATGCTTTTGAGGAATTTTTACTCGGGATTCCGCCCGAACGACTTGAAATGCTTGAGAAACTGAGACAGAAAGGATATGGGCTATATGTCCTTTCAAACACAAACCCGGTGATGTATAATCATTGGATCGACCGCGAATTCAAAAAAGCGGGGAAATCCATCAATGATTATTTCGACGGTATTGTGGCTTCATTTCAGGAAGGAACGTGCAAACCGGATCCTGAAATCTTTAAAAGGGTCACCGATCGTTACTGTCTCGATCCCTCTGAAACAATCATGCTTGATGACTCGGCCACCAATATTAAGGCTGCTGAGTCCGTTGGCTTGAAAACCAACCTGATAGAAAAGGAGGGTCCGGATTCTTTCCTCTCCGTTTGTCAGCAACTGCTCGACGCCCCCTCGCTTGTATGAGAGCTTTATTAATATGAGACCCTTAAAGGAGACCGCGAAGCTGATAGATGAGTTTGAGGCCCATCTGTTGCTCGAAAAGGGATTGTCTGACAACACTCAGACATCATACGGTTGCGATGTAAGACACCTGGCCGATTTCATGGAGGAAAGGGGAATAAGAGTCGAAGACCTTTCCCCCGACCATCTCCATCAGTTTTTAGCCTTGGTTCATGATTTAGGCATCTCTCCTCGGTCTCAGGCAAGGATGATTTCCGGGATAAAAGCTTTTTTTAATTTCCTCATTCTCGAGAAATATATAGAAGAAAATCCGTGTGAGCTAATTGAGTCCCCTAAACTTAGCAGGGAATTGCCTGATGTATTGAGCGTTGAGGAGATCGACTCGATGATTGCCGCAATCCCTTCCGACAAGGATGAGAGTTTGCGCAACCATGCCATTATCGAGATGCTTTACGGTTCCGGGCTGCGGGTGTCAGAACTCGTGGAGGCCCGAATTTCCCGACTTGACCTCAAGCAACGACTTCTGATAGTGGAAGGGAAAGGAAGCAAGGAAAGACTCGTGCCGGTTTCACCCGTGGCAGCCGAGCTTGTGGAAGAATGGCTCCGGCAGCGCCGGACATGGAAAGAGAAACCAACCGGACAGGATATAATCTTTCTTAACCGGCGGGGTGCCCCCCTGACCCGCGTCATGATTTTCTATATCATCAAACAGCTCGCTGAATTGGCCGGGATAAAGAAAAATGTGAGCCCTCACACTCTACGTCATTCCTTTGCAACCCATCTGCTGGAGGGAGGGGCCAATCTGCGTGCCATTCAGGAAATGCTCGGGCATGAATCTATAGCCACAACCGAATTATATCTGCATCTCGACAGGAGCCGATTGAGACGTGAGCTCCTCGACCACCACCCCCATTACTGTAAACCAAAAGGTTAAGTCGCGCCATTGAAAAATCGGCAGCGACACGATGTGTAGATGCGTAATTTCTGATGTTAAAAGAGTTGTAAAAATGCTTGACAACTCAAAAACATAAGGTAATTTTACAAAAATTTTATCGTCTTAAATCTAACGCCAAAATAATTTATCGCATTCAACGATGTCACACGATACAAAGGTTAAAGAAATTAATAGAGTTGTGATCCGTTTTTCAGGAGATTCCGGCGACGGGATGCAACTTGTGGGCAACATTTTTTCAGACGTATCTGCCGCGGAGGGCAACAAGATATCCACCTTCCCTGATTATCCGGCTGAAATCCGTGCCCCGCAGGGATCACTCAGCGGTGTCTCAGGATTTCAGGTAAGTGTGGGCAAGGATGTCTACACACCCGGCGACAGTGCGGATGTGCTCGTGGCAATGAATCCTGCTGCTCTTAAAACAAACTTGAAATTCCTGAAACCCGGCGGTATCATCATCTGCGACCTGGATTCTTTCACGGAAGCTAATCTTAAGAAAGCGCTCTACACCACCGACGCTCCTATTCAGGAACTGGGCATTTCCCCCGACAGGCTTATGCTTGTGCCGATGACGACCCTTCTGAAGAACACCCTTGCGGACTCCGGGCTCGACAACAAGAGCATCATGAAATGCAAGAACATGCTCGCCCTGGGGCTTATCTGCTGGCTCTTCGACCGCCCCGTTGACAAAGTGCTTGCGAAACTTAAGGCTAAATTCGCCAAGAAACCGGCAATATATGAAGCCAACGAGAAGGTGGTGCATGCCGGATGGGATTATGGCCACAACACCCATGCGGGATTGCCTACCTACAGAATAGAGTCGGATACAGCCACTCCCGGAGTCTACACAGACATCAACGGCAACACGGCCACCGCCTGGGGACTCATCATGGCTTCCGAAAAGAGCGGACGTCCTCTATTCTTAGGGTCTTATCCTATCACACCTGCTACCGATATTCTTCATGAACTTGCCAAACGTAAGGATCTCGGAGTGAAAGCTTGCCAGATGGAAGATGAGATAGCCGGCGTTTGCTCGGCAATCGGCGCTTCCTACGGAGGCCATCTCGCAGTGACCACGACTTCAGGACCCGGACTCGCTCTCAAGAGCGAGGGAATCGGGCTCGCTGTGATGGCTGAATTGCCTCTTGTAATCGTGGATGTGCAGAGGGGAGGTCCCTCCACCGGTCTGCCCACTAAAACCGAACAGACCGACCTTATGCAGGCCTTGTATGGCAGAAACGGCGAAAGCCCTCTTTGTGTCGTAGCCGCCACAAGTCCCACCGACTGCTTCAACATGGCTTTTGAAGCGGCACGTATAGCTATCGAGCACATGACACCGGTGGTTCTGCTCACAGACGCTTTCATAGCCAACGGCTCATCCGCATGGCGAATTCCCGAGGAAAACGAATACCCGGACATAAAACCCCGCTTTGTCTCTAAAGACATGCTCGAGCAAGGTTGGAAACCTTTCGACCGGGACGAGACCTCCAAAGTGCGCTACTGGTCGATTCCAGGTACCGAAGGCGGAATGCACCGTGTAGGAGGACTTGAAAAAGATTATAACACTTCCGTGATCTCCACCGACGGGAAAAACCATGAACTTATGGTAAAGACCCGCCGGGAAAAAGTGGCAAGAATAGCCGACGACATACCATTGCTTGAGATTGAAGGTCAGCCGGACGCCGACACTATCCTCGTGGGATGGGGTGGCACCTACGGCCATCTGCTGTCGGCTTGCGCAGAACTGAATTCAGAAAATATCCCGGTGGCTCTCGCACAGTTCAGATATATCAACCCTCTTCCTGCCAATGCGCTCGAGGTTCTGAAGGGATATAAGAATATAATTGTGGCGGAGCTGAACACGGGAATGTTTGCCGATTATCTGCAGATGTATCTTCCCGGAAAGGAGATAATGCGTATAAACAAAATAGAGGGTCAGCCCTTTATGGTTGCCGAGATCACCGAAGGAGTCAGAAAACTAATCAAATAAGGAGGGGAATAGAATGGAAACAGACAATAAGATGTTCACAGCTTCACACTATAAGAATGAACAGGCCGCCCGTTGGTGTCCGGGCTGCGGCGACCATGCCATACTCAACACTCTTCATAAGGCGATGGCCGAAGTGGGGATTGCTCCGAAAGACACGGCCGTTATCTCGGGTATCGGGTGCTCCTCGCGTCTCCCTTATTACATGAACACCTACGGGATGCACACAATCCATGGGCGTGCGGCAGCCATTGCAACCGGTCTCAAGACTGCCAGACCCGACCTGACTGTCTGGCAGGTATCCGGCGACGGTGACGGACTTGCCATAGGAGGAAACCATTTCATCCATGCTCTCCGTAGAAACATCGATATCAACATACTCCTCTTCAACAACAAGATCTACGGCTTGACCAAGGGACAGTATTCTCCCACATCCGAGCGTGGGTTCGTGTCGAAATCCTCCCCCTACGGCACCACCGAAGATCCTTTCATACCGGCGGAACTCGTGTTCGGCTGTCGCGGAAAGTTCTTCGCCCGCAGTCTGGATGTTGCCCTCGACACGAGCCGTGAAATAATGGTGGCGGCAGCACGTCATAAAGGCACAGCAGTGGTGGAGATCCTGCAGAATTGCGTGATTTTCAATCAGGGAATCCATTCCCTTTTCACCGACAAGGAGACTAAAGAGGATCATATAATCCATCTTGTGGATGGCGAGAAAATGATCTTCGGGAAAGAAAAAAACCTCGGATTGGTTCAAGACGGGTTCTCAATCAAGTCTGTAAAAATCGGAGAAGAGGGTTATACGATAGATGACGTGCTGGTGCACGACTCCCATAATACCGACGACACACTGCAGCGTCAACTCGCGCTCATGGACGGCATAACGTTGCCTCTCGCCATAGGAGTTATACGGGATGTTGAAGGTCCCACCTACGAAGTAGATGTGGAGCGCCAGGTTAAAGAGGTACGCGAAAAGAAAGGTTTCTCATCCCTGCGCGATATGATCCTGAAGACTCAGGAAACCTGGAAAGTCTAAAGATTTGTTCCCCAATTTCTTGTAACTCTGAGGAGGCATAGCGTTAGCTTGGATTCCACTCTATTTCTTGTTGGAATAGCCGCGCAAAAAATCCTCAAGAGACTCCTCCCGGCTCAATCCGAACTTATTCCTTAACCGGTAGCGCATCGTTCTTACGGAGGCGGGTGTAATATTGAATATTTTGGCTATGATATTATTGCTCATTCCGGCAGTGATATATGCAGCCAATTTCACCTGATGTTCCGTCAGATCGGGGAAGTCGGCTTTCAGACTTGCCGAATAACCCGGAAGGAGATGATCGTGGATGTCCGTAAAAGCTTTACGCTCGATTCTGTCGGTGGTCTGAAGAGTCATCATCGATAAAAGTTGCGAGGCTGCCTGCTGGGATATCTCCCCCCGGTTGCGTTCCTTCTCGATTTCCTTCTTCATCATGTCGATAAACGACTCGTTTTGTTCAAACATGAGGGTTTCTCGAGCCAGTCGGGTCCGTGTGTCTTTCAATTCATTCAATATACCCTTTTCCTCCTGTCTTTTTAATTTAATCTTCCGGCTCAGATAAAGGGCAAGCGAAGCCATAATCACCAAAAGAGCCACTGCTATGGCCAGCCATAACTGGTATCTCACGGTCTTGATCTGCGAATCGAACTCCAGTTGCATGAATTCCTGCCGCCCCTCCTCTATTCCCAGGGTAATATTGTTCAGCTCAAAATCATTGTCCGTGCGTATGTCGAGGGCCTTCTTCATAAGAATGTAAGCCGAATCCACCAGGCCACATTCCTTGAATATCTCCGAGGCATCGGATATCACAATAAATTCAGCATATTTTTCTATCGGCTTGTCGCTCTGTGCCAGGGCAAGCCTTGCCTGCCGCAAGGCCTCCGGCTTTTTGTCCTGATATAAAAGCACCTTTCCTTTTACGGAATTCAACACAGAGGCATTCGCCTCAAACTTTCCAATTGTGTCGATTGTCGCCAATCCCAACTCCGCAATTTCGAGGGCCCGGTCGTAATTCCCTCTCGAGATGGCGCTTGTTGCTACATTCCGGAGTATTAAAGTATACGCCGCAGTGTCTTTCCTTATTTGTTCCGTGGCTATAAGTATGTCGTTGAGGGAATCTGCCTCTTCCCCCTGAAGACAAAGAGCTATATTTATCTGATTGTTTATATAGTTTCTCACCTTCCCTTCGTTTTTCCATATATCGGATGCTTCTTCAAACGATTCCCTGGCTTTATCGGTTTCTCCGATAACTCGCAGAAGGTGACCTACAGTCAGTAGGGAATGGGCCAGAGAGAGGGAATCGTCGATGCTCCGGAAATACTTTATATTCTCCATTCCGAACCGATATCTTTTTTCGATCTCCGGCAAGGTGCGTTCAAGCAAGGAACGGATCTTGAAAAACAGATAAGTGTTTTGAGCGGAATCAAGACGCGAGATTCCGTCGATAGCGGCCATGTTCCCATCCGCTATGTTTCCTTTGCGTAGCAGATTTCGAGCAGTCCAGTATTTATAGCTTGCAAAAAGCACCTCATTCCGGGCATCCTTGCGCGACAATTCCTCGAGACGTAACGTCATCCTGTCTATATTTTCGTCACTATCCCCGTTGTCAAAGGCTTCCTGAAGCTCTTTCATAAGGCTGTCGGCTTCAAAACTTCTTGTTGAAGGCCAAAATGGCAATTTACTATCGCCAACTCCTCTTTTTGAAACATGAGTGCATCCCAAAAAGGTTATTGTCAGCCAAATTGCAACTATCAAAGCGGTCCTGTTTTTCATAATGTAAATTTAAAACTTTTTATTTTTTTAACATGCAGATGAAACGAGTTAAATCAACATGTCTATTCAAAGTCTATTATCAAAAGTTGACAAGGGGTATGACAGCTTAGTAACTTTGGGGGAAATTTTTAAATGTCAGAAACAAAACGCTATAACATGAACGTGAAAAAAATATCATTGGCTATTATCACATCTCTCTTTGTTTCGGCTTATGGTATTGCAGCCACTGCGCTACCCTATCATAACCCTTGTGATAATCTAAGCTCGGTGACGGTCTTAAATGAATCCACCACCTTTGGTTCAGGATGGACAGCGACAACATATCAGGATAACACTGTTTTCAGATGCAAGCAGAGCAGCACAAATGTAGATAGAGCGATCCATGCCTCTCTTTGGACTCCTGCCCTCGATATTAAAGATGGGAAAATATATAAGGCTACTGTATTGGTCGGCAGTGGTAACACTCCGGCAGAATCTGGTGTGACCCTGGCTATGATGTCTGCCCCTCAGGCCAACGCTCAAAAAACAGAGATATTAGAGGTGTCGCCTATGCTCCAATTCTCGGAGAGATTGACTCCTCAGCCGCTTGAAACCATTTTTGTCGGTGACTCATCAAAGCCATACTTTACAATCATCAACTCCGGAGGTGGCGCTATACTGTATTTTGTAGTGGGAGATATCCTCGTGGAGGAATACACGGGTCCCGTACCCCCTGCAAAGGCTGAAAATCTGTCGGCCAATGTTACCGGCAAGGAGGTGACGGTAAGTTTCCAGCTACCTTCAAAAACACTCCCGGGAACTCCAATCGAAGGTTCGATTCCCACTGTGACTCTTCTGCGAGATGATTCTCCGGTTATGACATGGACTAATCAACAGTCCGGTGCTCAATTGTCCTTTACCGATAAACTTTCAACCGGAGGAGAATACATATACACCGTGGTTTGCTCCACCGGTGAAAATCAGGAGAGCAGGAACAATATTACTGTTAAGGTGGCAGGAAATTCAGCCCCATCTGTGTCAAAGAGCTACGAAAAAGATGAAAACGGTGATTATATCGGTGCCAACTATTTCGCCCCGGCTGTCTATATTCCCACCCAGGGGATAAAGATATCCTGGTTTAAGGCAAATGTTGAAAATCCGTCATATACGATAGTTAGAACCGGTGACAATAAGGTTATAGCTGAGAAAACTTCAGCCACAGAGGTCATAGATACAGACATAAATCTCTCTTACCCAACTTCTTACCAATATGTGGTGTATCTCGACAACAGTGACGGAAAGACGCCGTTGTTCACTTCTTCAGTGGTTTCTCTTAACAATACCTTACCTTTCATACCTAATGTTAGCCAGGAAGCCATAAATGATTTCACAGTTGTGGATATGGATAAGGACCTTGAGACGTGGAAGACAACTTCGGGGGTCTCAACCGGCACACATGCCATAAACAAATGTTTTATCAACTCCAGGTGTGGCGACGACTGGCTGATCACTCCGGGCATCTCTCTTGAGGCCGGGAAAACTTATTTGGTCAGCGTCGATGCATTATGCGTTTCAATGATCGAACAGAATGTGGAATTGGAAATCTTAGTGGGAAATTCCAACGATGTAAATTCTTTCACACAGGTATTGATACCCCCGACAGTGCTCAATCATCTCACTCCGAGAGCCTATCAGGCCTACTATAATGCCTCGGCTTCAGGAAACACCTTCTTTGCTTTCCGAGCCCTCGACCCCAACGGAGGTCATAAATACAACGATCTGGGCTTAAGCTCCATCGTTATTTCCGAAGTACCCGTAACAACCCCGGAAAAGGTTGCCGACCTGAGAATGGACTACGGCACTCCGGGCAACGGGAAGCTCCTTTTCACTGCTCCTTCTAAGAATGTGAGCGGCGGAGCACTCACCACAATCTCCAAGATAGATGTTTACAACAACGGCACTCTCATCAAGAGCTTTGAGAATGTAGCAGCCGGCACTCCCTGCAGCGTCGACGTTACTTTCCCCATCGCCTCTCCGGTAGACTTCCGTGTGGAATCCACCAACAACGGAGCAAAGAGCCTTGAATCCGTGCTTGACGTAATGCTCGTGACCGCACCTTACAGCAACGACTTCTCGGATGAAAAAGACTCTCAGGGATTCAAGGTTATAGATCCGGAGTTGCTCGGTTACACCTGGGGATATCAGAGTTACCTGCAAGCAATGAGGAGCTACAAACCGACCGGCTCCACGCAGAACGATTATCTTATCATGCCATCGATATATCTCGAGGCCGGCAACTTCTATAAGCTTGATTTCACCACATGGCTCTATACAGCTGACCCTGACGGATATTACAACAATACTATCGAGGTGGTTTTAGGTAAGGAACCCACAATGGAATCCCTCAATAAAGTAGTAGTGGCCCCATATCTTGTCAGAGGTGATTCAAAAAGCGCCGTTCTCCTAAAGGATTGGTTCAGCGTACCGGAAACAGGTGTCTACTACCTGGCATGGCATGCCAAGAGCGACCCCAATATGTCACAGGAAGTATATGTCGACGATATCAACATTGGAGAGAAATTTCCTGACACTTATCCGGCAGGTGTCGACAACTTCAAGATTACCCCGGATTCGGAGGGGGCTCCTAATGCAGTCATTTCTTTCGACCTGCCCAAAACCGATATGGCCGGACGTAACCTGTCATCAAATTTCTATGGCTATGCAATTTATCGAGACGGCTTCGAGATCAGCAAGGGTGACGGCGTGATAGGGAAACATATAGATTTCAACGATGAGAACATAGCCCCGGGAGTACATCTTTACACTGTGAGATGTTTCGGCGCAGAAAACAAACCGACCCGCGACATCGAAGACATCGCTTATATTGGTATCAACCGTCCGGGTCCTGTAGCATTTGCGGAAGTGGCCGAGAATCCGGAGAAGTATGGGGAAATCACCTTAAGTTGGGGTGTTCCGGAAACCGATATCGACGGGTTCCCGCTCAACACAACCAATTTAACTTACACAGTAGGTCAATATTATCTTGATCCTTACACGGGTGCTGCCCAGGAGATCGAATTTGCCAATGGCATAACCGGGCTCTCCTACACAAAACAGGTGAAATCTGCCAACGAGGCTCAGGAGTTCATACGCTTCTTCGTAAGGGCCAACACAATAGCCGGCAAAGGCAATCCTACTGTGCTGACAAAATGGAACGCCATCGGCACTCCGTTCCCACTTCCCTTCGTGGAATCCTTCCCCAACGGAAATCCCTCTCACATAATGATGCAGGAACGTCCGTTTGAGGGTAAATATGCCTCATGGGGATATAATAACGATAACCCGGTGACCGGTGTGAAACCCGTAGACGGCGACAAGGGTCTCCTGATGATGGAAACCATGGAACAAGGCAGCGGCGCTCGTCTCTTCTCACTGCGCATAAACCTCAACGCCGACCATCCCATGATGACCTTCTACGTCTACAACCAGTCGAACGAACAGCGAACCGACAACAACTGGCTCGGTATAAGTGTGCGCGAAGGCAACGGCGAGTTCAAGACTGTGGCGGATATGTCGGTTGACCAGTGGGCCAAGGGTAATCCCGGGTGGCAGAAGGCTTCTGTAGATCTCTCGGAATATGCCCATAAGGTGGTCTACATCGCTTTGGAGGGTATAGCCGTAAATATGACATTCATTCATATCGACAATATCGTAATCGACCAACCGATTGGAACTGATATCGCGGTAGGTGGAGTAAGCCATGACAAGGTATATATCGGCGTCCACCATGATATCAACATCCCGGTGCATAATATGGGAAGCAAGGATGCCTCCGACATCACAGTCAACTTTATGCTCGACGGCAAGATTCTTGAAACCCGTAAGATCGATAAACTTGAATCCGGTAAGGATGTAACCCTCAGTTTCCGCAACAAACTGGGACGCGAATCCATCGGACGTCATGTCTATAGCGCCGAGGCTATAGTGGCCGATGATGAAGACGCCAACAACAACTCCTCCTCCGGTATGGCCTTCTATCTGCAGGAAAATAATTATCCTCAGGTAGAGAATCTGACAGCTGTCAGTGAAGGGGAGACCATGAAACTGGAATGGACTGAACCGATGCTACCCTCCTCTCCTGTCGAAATCACCGATGATTTCGAAAGGTATCCCTCATGGACCACAATGGAGACCGGCGGTCTCGGAGATTACATTCTTGTGGATGCCGACAATTGTCCGGTGGGCGGGTTCCAGAATTTCGACCTCCCCAACATCCCTTACGGTTCCAAGCAATCGTTCACACTCTGGGACTTCTCCAATGAATTCTTCGCCTACGACCAGACTATGAGCGATCGCTACAAGGCTCATTCGGGCGACAAGTGTCTCGTGTCGATATTCGCTCCGGGTGTGGATGACTGGACTGAAGACCGTCTGATATCTCCTGTCCTCCCGGGACATGCACAGACCATCTCTTTCTACGCGAAATCTTTAGATGACAGCGCTAAGGAGACCTTCCAGGTATATTACTCATTCGACGGCACTCAGTTTAAGGATTATTTCGACAACCGTTTCCCGCGTGAATCCGTAGGAGGCACCTGGACAAAATTCAGCTACGATCTTCCGGAAGGCACCAAATATTTCATCATAGAGCACTATAACGGCGGCTATAACGGAGGTTATTTCTTCTTCCTTGATGATATCACCTACACTCCGGTGGGACATGAGACACTCGAGTTGAAGGGTTATAACATCTATCGCGACGGCACATTGCTCAATGAAAGCCCCGAGACACTTAAAGCTTATACCGACAACTTCAAACTTGAAGACAAGGTAGGTTATGGCGTGACAGCGGTTTATGACCGTGGGGAGTCTCAGGCAAGCACAGTGTCAGTGGTCGGAAGCGGAATGGATTCCATAAATCTGAATGTGAAAGTTTATGCCGAGAATTCGGAGATAGTGATCAAGGGAGCCGAAGGATTGTCTTTCAGTGTAGTCGCAACTTCCGGTATGACCGTAACGAACCGTATTGCCGACTTTGAAAGCCGCATACCGGTAAGACCCGGAATCTATATGGTCACCATCAATGGTGAAACATTCAAAATAGCAGTGAGATAAAAAATTATAGTTATTCATTTAAATCGTAATTAACATGAAGAAGAGTTTACTGATACTTGCAGCGTTAGTCACATCGCTGTTGGGTTCTGCTCAAACGAACCCCTTCGTTGTCAGCATGACAAATCCCTACACCGAGAATTTCCAGACTAATACCCAAACAGGTTGGACCCTCGAGGGCAATGCATCCGATGGCTATTATGTTTCTTGTGAGAATAATACTTATACTTACTATACAGCTCCGTTAACCCTACAAGCCGGAGCAAAATATGAAGTCTCCGCTTATATATGGTCAAAAAGTTCAGGAGGGCCAACATGTTCTATCTATTATTCATTAGATGAAAAAAGCACTTCAACTAATGCAACAAGAATATCCTCACCTACCATTAATAATACTAAAGCACGAAAATACAATACAATTTCCGTGGCTACCACGGGAACTTATTATATCGGATATGTGATTTATTCCCCATATAATAATCCTTGTTATCTTTCGGACATAACTGTGACAATGACAGAGGCGGCTCCCGATGATGTAACAATTACAATGGATAGCCCGTATACTAATGACTTCTCTGTTGTTAACCCAACTGATTTACCAAGCGGGTGGTCGCAAACAGCCGGCAAATCTCAACTGCAATGTGTTTCTGCAACTGGCTCAACCTATACCACAGTACCTCTAAATCTTCTTGGAGGAGCTCAATATAAACTGTCTATTGATGTTTGGTATACACCTTTTAATACTAATACTGCTACACTCAAAATTGCCTACGGAACTGATAAAGCAAATTTGACAAATGAACTCACCGATGGGGCTATAAGTGTGACTGCTACTGAAGCCTCTACTTTGAGCTATGACTTTTCTCCTGAGGAAGACGGCCAATATTATATCGGATTTACCGGCACGGTACAAACGAGGTGTATGTTATATATGACTAACCTGAAGGTTGAAATGACTGCTGAACCCGCTGTAGAAGTTCTAACCATTCCATATTACAATGCATTTGACTCCACTGAAAGTCTGAATGGCTTTACTTATTCCGGTTGGTCTTATAATGCAGCATCAAATGCATTGGTAGTAGCATTAGCTAACAGTACCCTCACCTCCCCGGCTTTTGAAGTTGAAGAAGGTGTGCAATATCTGGTATCTTTCGATTCTTGGGTGTCTGGCGGTAATAATAATACTATGACTCTAAAAAGTGGCTCAAGCCTTGACAATCTTGAAACTCTTAAGGAGTTGAGTTATTACGATGCCACTACTTCCATCAGAAATGATGTAAATAACAAGCTTCAGACTTCTGTGACTGTTACCGGAACCTCCGAGGGTATTCTATATCTCTCATTTGTGGCTAATCCTGACAGAACCAATATTTTCATGAATAATCTCAAGATTGAGAAGGTACCGGAACCCGTAGAACTTCCTTACGAGAATGCATTTGACAACGCTGACTGTCTGGAAGGATTTAATGCAAATGGCTGGGCTTACAACACTGTAAGTAATGCAATCTGTGTTATGAGCGGAACAGGTATTCTTATCTCTCCGGAATTCGTTGTGGAGGAGGGAACTCAATATGAAATTACTTTTGATACCTGGGTAACATCCGGAAATAGTAACAGCATGACTGTTAAAGCCGGTGCATCACCTGAAACAGTTGAACAGATTGCAAGTTACAACTATCTGATTGAGACAAGTGAGGGTAACGTTGTACAAAACGAAAGCAATAAAATAAATGCATCGATAATTATTGAAGGTTCAGAAGAAGGAAGCCTTTATCTGGAATTTGACGCCACACCGATGGCACGTGCTTCTGTATGTCTTGCTAATCTTAAGATTTCCGAATATGTTGCTCCCGACCCGGCTGTAATTACAATCGAATCGGTTGAAGCTACGGATATTACAGATTCTGCTGTTACCCTGACTATCACCTACACTACTGAAAATGTACCGGAAGACGCTGTCATTACTGCTTCAGTTACAGTTGGCGAAGGCGCAGGGTCACAAGAGTTCACTCTTGCCGAAAGTCCTGCAAATGTGATCCTGGAAAATCTTCAGGAGGATAACTCTTATACAATCTCTGTTACATTAACTGCTTCCGTTGAAGATGAAACAATCGTTGTTTCAGAACCGGAAACCGTTATCGTTAAGACTACGGGTATCGACGGTCTTGGAACAGATGTGAACTCTAAGGTTCGCTACTTCAACATCAACGGCGTGGAAGTAACCAACCCGCAGAGCGGAATCGTGATCCGTATGATTAATGGTAAAAGTGAAAAAGTATATCTGACAAAATAGAAAGTTTCTTATTTGTTATTATGGAGCCGGGGGGCACGTGATGTGTCGTGCCGGCTCTTTTCTTTAAAATCCGGATTAATTCAACGAAGATGAGAAAATATATATCCTTCACGAAGTTGTCGGCTGTATCCGCCTTAGGGTTATTGGCCGGGATATTGGTCGTGCCGACCCCTGTATATTCTCAGGCTGCTTCGCCCACTGAGGAGTGGATAAAACTCGGCACCGGTGTTTACACCGATTTTGTAGTCTCCTCAATCTATAAAGCTTCATCTGTGAAAATATCAGCTGAATTCGAACAGAGCGCTTCCGATCCCAACACCTACCGCATCCAATATCCCTACGACAACTGGTATGACCACAGAGCCAACGACATTGTCTACAACCGGGAGAAGGCCACGCCGATGGTGATCCATGTGGTCGACGGGAAATATGCATGGTTTGAGGAATTCAACACCGGCCTTTATATCGACACTGCCGATGATTATGGTCCCATCGTTGGCTACGTCACGGTGGTGCCGCAGGTTCTGTCGCTCATTTCGAGCAGCGGAGTTCAGGGCGTCATAGCTGCCGCTCCTGACGCTTTATGCAAGTATTCCGAAGGCTCCATGACTATGACGGCAAATTACACGGTGCCCGGCGTGAGCGGATCGGAGCAATATCCCGGCATACGGCTCGATGTGGACAATGAACCTATGTGGCGCGGAAACTATAACGGCCAGTTCCTCCTTCAGCTCCCGTCGGCAAAGGATCTCGACCCGAATATGAAATGGAACACTCTCGAGGGGAAAGCAAGATTCACCGACGGCTTCACTTCACTTTTCGCATATCAAGACACTCCGCAATATCCCTCTTTCGAGGTGGAGATACAGCAAAACGAAGCCAACCCCGATTTATATCGTATCGTGAACCCCTATGCCCAATGGAACATCGACTATTCGGCTTATGATTTCCAGTATGATAACTCCTACAATTATTATATCTACATCTACACATTCCCGGAATATGGACTTGCCTGCACCAACACATTCCTGACAGGTCTTGAGGTAAGGATAAAGAGTGACGGGGATGACGCTCCATTTGAGATGTTCGGAGTGCAAAACCAGGCCTATTATTTCTATCAGTCGTATGCGGCCACTTTCGGCTGGTATCTCTCTGAAGTGGCAGAGGAATTCGGCTATATGTTCGGTGACTTCAAAGAAGGCGTCTTCACCTGTCCCGGATATTATGAAGAGATGTACTCAGGCCAGATGATGCAGTTCCCCACCTTCACAGGTTGGACCGGCTCTCTTGCAGAAGCAGAAGAGAACGAGTATATCTACACTGTAAATAAGGAGGGAAAATTCAAGATCGAGCTTCCGGGCACCTGGGAATCCTCCGACAATCCCGGTTCAGGGGATGGAAACGGTTCCGGAGATGATCCCAGTGAGGGCAACGATCCCGGACAAGGCGAAGACCCGGATGCCGGTATAGAGGGTGTGATGTCAGGCCAGGAGAATCTCCCGGTTGAATATTTCAACCTTCAGGGACGCCGCATCGCCAACCCCCGGCCCGGCTCACTCCTGATCGAGCGCCGCGGAAGCTCAACTCGCAAAATCATCCTATAGAAATCATAACCCCGCGGAATTGAAAATCTAGGGGTGGAAGTCCCGCTATTTAACAGGGAGGGTTAACTCTATGGTTCACCCTCTCTTAATTATGCTCTCATATTGCCCAAATATATCCCCCTATATTCCATTGTTGCTTGAGTCAGAGACATATTGTCATATATAAGGGCAGAAACAAAATATCATTCTCCTCTTTTAAGTCGCCGGAATAAAGGATGATAGACTGATTTAGATATTTGCCATATTTATCCTTAAATTTTTCAAGCGACTTATAGACGGTCCTTGTCGTGGATTTCACCTCTAAGGCATTAATGTTATGGCGATTGGTCAGGGAAGGCTTTTGAATCAGGAAGTCAATTTCCATTTCTTCGTCCCGGTCTTCATGATTTGATTTGGAAAAATAAAATAGAGGATGACCATTAACCTTAAGCATCTGGGCTACCAGGTTTTCCACAAGCATCCCGGAGTTTATTTCCAATTTACCCAACATCAGTTTTCTATAAAGCTGCTCTGTTTCTATCATTTTGGTGTCAAAAGAATGGGAAATTAGAAGACCCGTGTCGCCCATATATATCTTATAGCGAGTATCGTCAAGACCTAACTTCAAACCTGCGTTGGGTTCTGTGGTTGCCCAACATGTATTCACCACCATCGCTTCCTGAAGCCACAAAAAAGAGTTGGCATACGTCCTTTTCCTTGCCCCCTTTTTTACCGCACTTATCCTAAAACGTTTCTCATGTTTTTGAAGTTGACCCGGAATTGAATCCCATATCTGAATCACCTTCTCGGCATCTTCTCCCGAATATTTAAAAATGTCGTTGCGATATAATTGCAAGATATTCCTCTTTATATTGTCGGCCTCTTCAAAACTTCCGGATGAGATATAGGCGGCGACTGCCTGAGGCATCCCTCCCACTATCATATATTCCCGTAAATTGTCATACACTTTCCTATGGAGAGCCTGACCCAACGATTTTTTCTTTTCAAAACACTCCCTAATAAAATCCGGCAACATTGATAAATCCTTTGCCCACAGATATTCTTCAAAATCCATTGGGAACATCTCTATATGTCGTTCTTCACTCGGGATAACTATATCCTTTGTGTTTTCTCGTATACTCATAAGAGAACCCGTCTCCAGATAGTCAAATCGTCCATCTTCCACCAGCCATTTTATAGCCTGACGAGCCTTGGGATATAGCTGCACCTCGTCGAAAATTATCAACGATTCCCTTGGATGTAGCTTCACTGAATAATAAAGTTGAAGACGCCGGAAGAAGTCGTCGGGATGGGATAGATAATGATCAAATATGAGCTGTAATTCCGAGTCCATTTTTGAAAAATTGACTAAAATATAGCTTTTATACTCATTTTTCCCCAATTCTTCTGCTATCCAACTTTTGCCTACCCGACGCGCCCCATCTATCATCAGCGCCTCGCGATGAGAATATTTATTTCTCCATTCCAATAAGGTGTTGTAAATCTTGCGTTTCATAATGCAAATATAATATTTTTTTGGCAATGTTGCACCAAAGGGCAATTTAGTAAACCGGGGATTTGACACCAAAGGGCAATTTAGTAAACCGGGGATTTGACACCAAAGGGCAGTTTAGCAGACATCGACACGGGCAGAAATTTAGTTGAAATAAAAATTTGCTAAAGAGGGTGAAATCCGCTAATTTTGCATATTGTGAAAATAGTGAAGATCCATCGCGAGGGCACGTCAATCCTGATACTGCTGATTTTGGTGCTCGGGGCTGTCAATGTTCCGATTTGGCTATTTATGCCCCCTTATGCGCTTCCCATTATTTTCACTTCAGTTTCAGCAGTGGCCTATATCTTTGTTTTCAATTTCTTCCGAAGCCCGAAACGCCACTACACCGGACAGCGCAAAGACATGGTGGTCAGTTCTGTCGACGGTAAGGTCGTTGCTATCGAAAAGGTAAAAGAAAACGAATATCTGAAGGAGGAGGCAATCATGTTTTCCGTGTTTATGTCCCCTTTCAACGTCCATGCCAACTGGTATCCGGTAGACGGCACGGTGGAATATGTAAGACACCACCGCGGCAGATTTCTGGCTGCCTATCTTCCGAAAGCAAGCGAGGAAAATGAGCGGAGCACGATAGGGATCGTAACCGACGGAGGCCATCGCATCACAGTCAGACAGATTGCAGGGGCGATGGCTCGCCGGATCGTGACTTATGCCCGCAGAGGGATGACTTCGACTATCGACGGTCATCTCGGTTTCATAAAATTCGGTTCGAGAGTTGATATCTATCTTCCCCCTGATGCAGAAATCCTCGTGAAAATGAATCAGACAGTGAGAGGAGGTATCACTCCCGTGGCCCATCTTCCGGCTCCGAAAAATTAACTTTTACTTACGCAGTAGAAGTTTGATGTTAAAGCGTTGAGCGGCTCACTCAAAAGAACAGACAGATGAACAAGATAATCAGAAACATACCGAACTGCATCACGGTCCTTAACCTTGGCGCCGGGGTGCTTTCCATAATAGCGGCCTCGCATGGCGCGGGCTCATTCTGGGGTCTTTTAGGGTTCCAATGGGCTTTCCTTTTTATGGCTATGGGGGCTCTGGCCGATTTTCTCGACGGATTTGCAGCCCGTATGCTGAAAGCATATTCCGATGTGGGCAAAGAACTGGATTCACTTTGTGATCTGGTCACATTCGGAGTAGCCCCGGCTCTCACCCTATTCTTCCTGATGCAGGATATAGCAGTGGATCCCTGGCTCTGCTGGACAACCATCCTGATACCTGTCTGCGCAGCTTTCCGTCTTGCACGCTTCAATATAGACACGCGACAGACCTCCGTTTTCATCGGGCTGCCGGTGCCTGCCAACGCTATCTTCTGGATCGGGTATGCCGCTTTGATGTGGCAGGGAGTGACTTTCCTCTCAGTATGGTATGTGTTCCTTTGCTTTCTCGTGGTGGAATGTTGGCTGATGAATTCAAACATCCCGATGTACTCCCTCAAAATGAAGTCTTTACAACTGAAAGAGAATTGGCCGAGATACCTCCTGATTCTTGCAGCCGGACTTTTTTGTTTCACTCTCGGCACAGGCGGCCTCCTCTGGCTCATAATATTCTACGTCTTGCTCTCAATCGCCTTCCGCCCAAAATCGCAAGACGTGGCTGCCGATTCAGCCGCAAATAAAAAAGCATGACAGGGTTAGCAATTCTTATACTCGTTGTGGTTTTTTTCTGGCTGGTGTGGCCTTATATCGCCAGCTGGCTCAAGAGAAAGGCCATCGAGAGGGCCGAAGATTATATGCGGGCCTCCATGGGTATGCCCCCGCGCGACAAGAAAAGAAGAAAAGAGGAGTCGCGAGATGATCAACAGAGATATTATCAACGAGAGCGTCGCAACCCCTTCGGGGCTGACAGATACGGCAAGGAGCCTATAATACCGAAGGAATATGCCGAGGATGTGGAATACACCGAAACCATCAGCTATTCCGAGGAGGAGACTATCATAAAAGAAAAGGGGAAAGAAACTATATATCACGAAAGTCAGATTTCAGATGCTGAATGGACTGAAATTAAGCAAACTCGCTCTAAATAACACAGCCCGCTATCTTTTTCTTGCCGTCACGGTGGCAGCCCTTGTCTTTTTCCTGATAGCCAGCAATCGCCTTGTCAGATCGCTATCGGTGCAGGAACGTGAAAGAATGGATATATGGGCCCAGGCAACCCAGCGCCTCGCACAGGCCGACATGGACGCCGATATCGATTTCCTCCTCTCGATAATCAGCCAGAACAATTCGATACCCGTGATGGTGGCCGATTCCGATTTCAATATCCTCGATTTCCGGAATTTCAATCTGCCGGAAAAATCGGAAGACGAGGAAACCACCTTTGAAGATCTCTCAAAAGGGAACCAGCGGTTTCTCTCCTCTCGTCTCCGGCAAGCTGCCGGAAGCCGTTCCCTCGAGGAACTTTCGCAGTCAAACCCCCATTTCATTAGGGTGGAGGTTTACTACAATTATCCCCAATATATCTATTACGAAGATTCAATCCTCCTGAAACGACTGAGCTGGTATCCTTACGTACAGCTGATCGTAATGGTGATTCTTGCCGTAATAATCCTCACAGCAATTGTTTATACCAAAAATGCGGAGCAAAACAGGTTATGGGCCGGACTCTCAAAGGAAACTGCCCATCAGTTGGGCACACCCATCTCCTCGCTGATGGCTTGGAACGAATATCTCGATTCCACAGGCACATCCCCGGAAATCACGGCAGAGATGAATAAAGATATCAACCGGCTGTCGGTAATTGCCCAAAGATTTTCAAAAATAGGATCCAGGCCTGAGCTCCACCTCGAATATCTGAATTCAACCGTGGAACATTCCCTTGGATATATGTCTTCAAGGATTTCGGGAAAGGTGAAAATAGAAATGGTGTTCCCTGAAGATGATATGGGGGTTATGATTTCTACGCCACTTTTTGAGTGGGTGATGGAAAATCTCACCAAAAATGCGGTGGACGCCATGGAAGGAGAGGGGGAAATAAAGATATCCACGGGTTCGGAGAAAGGGAAAGTGTGGATAGAGGTAAAAGACACCGGACGCGGGATTGCCAAAAAGAATTTCAAGAAAGTTTTTGCGCCGGGATTCACCACCAAGAAGCGTGGCTGGGGCCTGGGTCTGACCCTTGTGAAGCGTATCATCGAGGAATACCACGATGGCAAAATCTTCGTAAAGGAATCCGAGCTCGGCAAAGGCACAACCTTCCGCATCGAACTCCCCGCGACCTGACATGGGCGTCAGCTTTTACTATAACAGTCTTGGTCGGGCATATCACAATAAGAAGGGGGAAAAAACGTTAGATATATGATGAAAAATATCCCTGAAATAGTATTCGCCACCAACAATTCACACAAACTTGAGGAAGCTCGCGCCATACTCGAGGGAAAGGTGAAAGTGATGTCACTGGCCGAAATCGGATGTCATGACGACATACCGGAGACAGCCGACACATTGGAAGGCAACGCCCTCATCAAGGCGCGATGGGTAAAAGAGCGATATGGCTACGACTGTTTCGCCGACGACACGGGCCTGATGGTTGAAGCACTTGGAGGCGCCCCCGGAGTCTACAGCGCGCGATATGCCGGCGAACACTGTTCACCGGCCGACAATATAAAGCTATTGCTGAAAAATCTCAGCGGGAAGACTGACCGGAGGGCAAGGTTTGCCACCGTAGTGGCCCTGATTCTGGGCAATGAGGAATATCTTTTCGAAGGGGAAGTGAAAGGGATGATCGCTGAAGAAAACAGTGGCACAGCCGGATTCGGCTACGACCCCGTTTTTGTGCCCGAAAATTCCACCCTCTCTTTTGCAGAGATGGCCCCCGAGGATAAAAACGCAATTTCCCATCGGGGAAGAGCAATGGCAAAGCTTTCCGAATTTTTATCAATAAACAATCAATAAGAAAATAATCCGCCTTTAAAGGGCATTAGGGAGATCCTATGAAATTCAAGAAAAATATCTTTACGGTCCTATTTTTTGCAACCACTCTTTTTGTAACCACTCTTAGAGCCTCGGCCGATGTGGCTGCATGGAAACTATATCCAACTTTCGATGAGGAAGTGACCCATCTGGTGGAAACTCCTGAATATGTCTATTTCACATCTATGGTTCTCCCCGAAAATGAGCTCCATGATGTCTATGCCTCTTTATTTCGCTACGACAAGAAAGGAGATGAGCTGCTGCCTTTATCCACAAGCAATATCCTTAATTCAACGAGTGTAAGAGACGTGATCTACAATCCGGCTAAGGGATATCTGGCAGTATTATATAAGGATTACACTATCGATCTTCTCTATAACAACGGGCAGGTTGTAAATATTCCGTTTTACAGACAGTCGGAACTTACCTATCCTAAGAATGTAAATTCGATGTCGATAGATATCGACCATGACCGATTGTATCTGGCAACAGATTTCGGTTATGTGGCGATCAACGACAAGAAATACGAGATAGCTGAGAGTCGTATCTACGGAAAGCCTCTCCAAGCCTTCTGTCGCATCGGCGATAATTATCTTGCGATCACCGACGGAAATATTATCACGGCCCCCGCCTCTTCACCCCGGCTTTCGCTCGATCAATATGAGGTTTTAGATTCTTTCGAGGCCCCTTACGCCATCTATCCCCTTAACAACACGAGAGGAGTAGCCCTGTTCGGAGAAAGCAATCAGCGCAATGTGCAGCTATTCAGTCTTTCCGACGGAGAACTCTCTTTTGTGGATATCTACACCGGGACACTTTACAATATAGATTACACATCCAACGGTCTAACCGTGCCGTCGGGCGGCTCCATATTCCATTTCAAGCTGGACGGCTCAAGGACTCTTATAAGTCGCCCCACAAATTATACGGATTGCGCGATTGCCACCTCCAACCTTTCGGAAGTATGGGTAGGAAGGAAAAGGAAAGGTCTCACATCGTTGAAAAAATCGGGCGACCAATGGAGCGTTACCCGCGACTGGATGCTCCCGAATTCACCGGCAACTTTTGCCACCACCTCCTATGTGAATCATCCCGACTACGGTTTACTCATGCTAAGCCATGGTGCAAATATGGCGACCGTCAATCTGATATCCACCTCCCCAATGCAACTTAACGGCCTCAAACAGGGAAGATGGACCAATTACTCCCAGGCATACACCAACCCGGTCAATACCTACATGGTCACCGGAGTATCCGGTATGGTCGTAGACCCCGACAATAAAAACTATGTCTACATATCCTCCTATCATGAGGGGATTCTTCGCCTCAATCTTTCCAATCCTCAGGATATAATCCACATGGGAAGATCCGGACTTCCGGACTCGCAACAGGACCATTTCGCGGTTTTAGGACCCGAACCTACTATTGTGCCGGATTACTGGAACAAATCAGCCCCTTATTTCGATTCCAAGGGGAATCTATGGATAAATTTCCCCAACTATAACAATTCCGACAATCCTCATCCTCATCTTTATTGCTGGACCGCGGAAGACAGAAAAGCCACTACTTCGGCAAAAAACATCCGGCTTCCGCAGATAGTGGAATTCGATTCTTTCTTCCCTAATTCAAACTTAGCACAGACACTCCCCTTGCTGAAAACAGGCAACGGTCTTTTGGTGCATGCAGGAGCGCAGTTCAATGAGATGATGGCCCTTATCGACACTAACGGCACTCCAACCGACATGAGCGACGACAAGGTGTATCGTTTCCCGGAATTTGTAGATAGCGATGGAAATGTGGTGGATGTCAGCCAGACTCGTTTTATGTGGGAAGACCCTTCCACAGGATATGTGTGGGTGTGTCATCGCAATGGAGTGTTTTATTTCGTCCCCTCCCAAGTGAGACAGGGTAATTATCAGATCTACAGACTAAAAGTGCCTCGCAACGACGGCACCAATCTCGCAGACTATCTCCTGGAGGGAGTATCAGTGAATCATCTGGCCACTGATTCCGAAGGCAGGAAATGGTTTGCCACGGCGGGAGGTGGAGTGATCTGCACCAGCTCCGACGGACGCGAAATCCTCGAGGAATTCACCATGGCTAATTCTCCTCTCCCCGATGATATCGTGTTTGGCATTGGCTATAACTCAGCCACAAATTCTCTCATGTTCTCAACCGACCAGGGTTATGCCGAATATGCTTTGCCGGTTAGCTCGAATTCCACTACTAAAGAAGATGTAAGGGCTTATCCGAATCCGGTGAGACCCGATTTCTCCGGATATGTCACCATCACCGACATTCCGCAGGGTTCTTTCGTGAAGATATCCGATGCAGGTGGGAATCTGGTGAAAGAGTTGGGCGTGATGTCCGGGTTCGAAATCCTTTGGGATCTGTCGGATGCCAATTTTAATCGGGTGAAAAGCGGGGTCTATTATATCCTGATCTCTCCGAGCAACGAGTACAGTAAATACTCCACCGTCGGCAAAATACTTGTGATGAGCTGATTATATGAATTTCTTAGGTAGAAATCTCCTGTCAATCACAAACCAGCAGAAAGCTGAAAGAGCTATTATGCTGCAAAGTGAAAGAATGAAAGTAAACTGAGGGTTATTTTGACCGAAGAAATAATATATCACCTGGATCACCGGGAAGTGGAACAGATACATTTCATAGGAGATGTTGTTACGATTGAACACTTTTAACACTCCGGGGATAGAACAAACCGAAAGGGTAAGGAGCGACAGGATGAAAGGTCCGATGGTGATGCTGTAATAAGGAATCCAAATCCCAATCAGAGTTATCAGTGCAGAAGACAGGATGATGGGCAGTCTCCATTTCAAGATAAGACCGAAATTGAAATATATAAGCACTCCACTGTAGAAATACATGAATTGCCCTAGAAACTGCCGGCTAAGAATTTCAAAAAGCCCGTTGTCGGTTTGGTCATAGAGCCGCAGAAAGAATATCCTGTAGGCTAAAGAAAAAAGATAGATCGCAATAATCAGGATATTCGGCCAACCTCTACCCTTTTTTCTCACCAGCCATACTGCCAGGACAACAAACAATGGAATGGAAAGATACATAGTCCATTCTATTTTCAATGTCCATAGAGAGGCGTTAACGGCTGTTTCGGGGGAATGAGAGAAAACTCCGGGAAGATCAGGCTGCAAGAAATTCAGGAAAGTTAGGTTGGCAACAAGATATTGATAGAATTGAGGAGCCGTGAAATAGTCATATAGGTTAAGACTGGATAATGCCGAGAAGGAAAAAGCGCAAAGAAGCACAATGAAGCAATATGGAGGCAGAATCCTTCTTGCTCTGCCTTTCAGGAAATTCTTTACAGAGGGAAATTTCAGATAGCTGTGAAGAACAAGAAATCCGCTTAAGGAAAAGAAAGCGCCGACGGCATTGAAGGATGATATGGGGAAATAATAAGAGGTGCCGAAAATTATATTGAAATGAGCGACAATTACCCCGATGGATAGGAAATATCTTATTAACCCCATGCAGTTGTCCGGGGTAAAATCCGGCCGTCGCAACGCGCCGGGCAGTTCTTTATTCATCTCTGATGCATCTGTCATCACTCATGCAATGGGGTAAAATGCGTTAGAGAGCCGCTAAACATTCACGGCAAGCAGTTTCCCTCTACCTTTCAAAATGAATTCCGTCACCACGGCGGGCAGCAGGATTGAATGGCCTGCCGTGAGTTTGGCCACTCCCTCTTCTGTGGTCACATCCACTTCTCCCTCCACGCAGACAAGCACAGTGAATGACTCATAGCCGGCATCATATTCCATCGGCTTTTCCACATCTATAATATGGGTTTTGAAATGATCGCAATCCACGATACGGGTAACACCCGGCAAAACGGGATGAGGAGAGGTTTTTTCTTTGAAAGGAGTGAAGTCGATGGCTCCTTCAGCCATTTCGCAATGGAGTTCGCGGGGTTTTCCGGAGGCATCGCGACGGTCGTAATCATAAATCCGATAGGTGATATCGCTCGATTCCTGAATCTCGGCCAAAAGGTTGCCTCCTCCTATGGCATGCACCTGCCCTGCGGGAAGAAAAAACACCTTGCCCGGTGCCGACTCATGCACAGCCAAAGTCTCCAGCAGAGTGTTATTTTTAACTCTCTCCCGGTATTCTTCCGGGCTCAGTTTCCGGTTGAAGCCGGCAACTATCCCCGCATTCTCTTCAGCACTGATGATATACCACATCTCGGTCTTGCCAAGGCTGCCGTGGCGTTTCATTGCCAATGTATCGTCAGGATGCACTTGAACTGATAGATTATCGTTAGCGTCTATGAATTTTATAAGAAGGGGGAACTTTTTGCCATACCTCTCCACCG
The DNA here is from genome assembly GCA_022509205.1 of Muribaculaceae bacterium. Lineage (GTDB taxonomy): Bacteria > Bacteroidota > Bacteroidia > Bacteroidales > Muribaculaceae > Lepagella. The sequence continues at coordinate 93,503 of JAFLTR010000003.1, forward strand.
CCTTACGTCCCAGCAGGTCTTCATGAAACAATTCCACAAGTTCTGAGAGAGTTTTCCCGGCATATTCCCCGTCGGCAGCGACAGATTCACATCCCGGAATTGCAGAGATTTCCCAACTTTCTCCAATCGGTTCATCAAGAGGCTTCATATTCTTGTAGTGAAATATCCTGTCGCCCCCCCAGATAACTCTCTTAAAGTAGGGAGAAAACCGTATGGGTGCCTTTCTTATCTTGTGCATATTGTTCTATTTATAGTGATTCCCAAGGTCGAGAGATAACGGCCTTTTCCCCTTTAATACGCAAATTTATGGAAAAACCACCAATTGTTATAACCCCATACATAACTTTCTTGCCGTATATATAAATTCATCTGTCTTGGGGTGAGTTTTCCAATTATGAGTCAAAGTCATATTTCCTCACATTTTATTTTTTTAAATATGGCTGATTGTAGTTAATTTTGCAAATTGAACTACTAACCTTTTTAAACATCCCGTCAACCGCGAAATAAGGAAAGTGATCCGGTTTTTTTACCCGTTTTTTTGGGGTAAGGATCTGAAAACAGGTTGAGGTGAAACAATATTTTCCGATGGATAAAAACACTATCATAGGTCTTTTACTCATGGCTGCCGTCTTTTTCGGCTTCATGTGGTTCGCACCAAAAGACAAGATCGAGGTTCCCCAAGACGAAGTGGCGCCGGAAAACCGGGAAACCGTGGTGCCGGTGGCTGCTATAGATTCGCTTTCACCGGCCGAGATGAAATGGCTCGTGAGAAATATCGTAGACCATGGCGTGATTGAAACTCATGCCGACAGCGCTTTCCGTGCCGACTATTCCAACAATCTCTTAAATCTCTCTACCGACGGCAAGACCGTTTCCGGAACGGTAAACGTCAATGGGGTGACCCTTGACTGGAAAGATGTGGAAGCTGCCGACCTTTCAAAAATGACGGTACAACAGCAAAGGAAAGCCGTGGAAATCGTCAGGGCCGCTTCAGCAGAAATAGGACGTTTTGGAAAGTTCGCTCCGTTCCTCACCGGCACAGATTCTATCCTCAAACTTGAAAACGATGTGTTGGCACTCGAACTGAGTTCAAAATCAGGGTCGATAACACGTGCGGAGTTGAAAAAATATGATACGGAATACACTCCTGACGAATCTAAGAAAAGGAAGGAGAAGGTGGTGATCTTTGAAAAGGGCACCGACTCTTTTCAGTTCCAGATCCCGCTGACCCAGGAGATAGCCACGGGCGACCTATATTTCCGGCCGACGGTGCTGAATGATTCCACAGTGCTGATGTCTCTCCCCATAGCCGAAGATGCCTACTGGGGTATTGAATACACCCTCCCCAAAGGGGATTCCTATGTAGTAGGGATGAAAGTGGTGCAAAAAAATATGGGTGCATACATCGAGAGCAACAACCGGAATCTCGGTATCGACTGGCAACAGAAACTTATGCGTCAGGAGAAAGGGAAGATGTTTGAGGAAAGAAACTCAGCCCTCTACTATAAGTATGCGGGAGGCTCCGTGCAGAACCTTTCGGAAAATAAGAACGACTCGGAAGACCGTCAGGCAAAGATCCGCTGGATCGGATTCAAAAACCAGTTCTTCTCGTCTGTACTCATCTCGGAGCGGCCGTTCAACACTGCCGATTTCCAGTCGAAAGTGCTTAAAGACCAACCTTATTTTCTGAAAGATTTCTCTACGCAGGCATTCGTCAACGACTACGACTGGAACTCTCCCAACCCTGCTAATTTCTCCTTCTTCATCGGCCCCAACCTTTATCCGCTTCTCTCCTCTATCGACAGGCAGACAGTGGCGGATGAGAATCTCCAGATGACACGCCTCATACCTCTGGGATGGTCGGTGTTCCGCTGGATCAACACCGGAGTGATCATACCGATATTCAATTTCCTGGGAACTTTCATACATAACTATGGCATCGTGATCCTGGTGATGACCTTCTTCATAAAACTTGTGCTCTTCCCGCTCACCTACAAGAGTTATCGAAGCCAGGCAGTGATGAGACTCCTTCAACCCGAAATAAAGGAACTCAATGAGAAATATCCGGGTCAGCAGAATGCGATGGTTCGCCAGCAGAAGATGATGGCCCTATACAACAAGGCAGGGGCAAACCCGATGTCGGGATGCCTCCCCATGCTGCTGCAGATGCCTATACTTTTCGCGATGTTCACATTCTTCCCTTCAGCTATTGAGCTCAGGGGACAGAGTTTCCTATGGGCCCATGACCTTGCCGCCCCGGATGCCATAATCTCCTGGAGCGGTCATATACCTTTGATCACTGACTATTTCGGCAACCATATATCACTTTTCTGTCTGTTGATGACGATCACAAACATTGTCTACACCCGCATCAACATGCAGACTTCCGGCAACCAGATGCCCGGCATGAAATGGATGATGTATCTGATGCCCGTATTCTTCATGATATTCTTCAATAATTATGCGGCCGGTCTTTCCTACTATTACTTCCTCTCGCTACTCATCACGATAGCCCAGACTTATGCTTTCCGTTATATCATCAAGGAAGAAGACGTAAGAAAGAAAATGGCCGAGAATGCCAAGAAGCCGAAAAAGAAGAGTGGCTTTATGGCTCGTCTCGAAGAGATGCAAAAGCAACAGCAGGCCATGATGCGCGAACAACAGAAGAGAGCGCAGTCGAGAAGGTAATCCCCGGCAGGCCGCTCCTTCCGGACTCTCCCGGCGCTCAACGGCCCCACTACTTTTTAACAGGGTGAAACCATGAAGGAACTCCGAATTATAAGGATATCTCTGGCAGTGCTTTTTTTCCTGGGCTCTGCGGCTTACCTTGCAATCGGATTCTCAGTGCGCCATGCCCTGAAATTTGTGGAGCTCTTCCAGATTATCCCCTCGGCTATCACATTCTCCCTGGGATCTATCATCGTCTGGTTTGTCATTACCCTTTTCATCGGAAGATTCTATTGTGCCACTGTATGCCCGGTGGGCACGCTTCAGGATATCATGAGTAAGGGCAGGAAGTTGATCAAACCGCTCAACAAACCCTTCAGCTACCGGCCGGGGTCGAAAATGAGATATTACATCCTCGGAGCCTATATTTTCTGTATAATAGCGGGAGTGGCAGCTGTGCCCTTCTGGATCGAGCCCTGGAGCATCTTCCGCAACATCTGCGGCGACATTCATCCATCGGCCGAAAAATTTGAATGGATAAGAGCGGGAGTGGGTGTAGCTTCCGGTATCGTTGCCGGAGTGGTTTCTTTCATCTTGCTGCTGGTAGTGGCGCTCCTCACCGGAAGAGGGTTCTGCACTGACATCTGCCCTGTTGGGACAGCCCTGGGATGCCTGAGCACCTATACGCTATATCATATCGAAATCGACCCCGATAAATGCATCAACTGCATGAGATGTGAAGACATTTGTCCTTCCCAGTGTATCAAGGTGTCCACAAGGCATGTCGACAATTCCCGGTGCATCCGTTGCCTCGACTGCTGCCATGTCTGTCCCAACGACGCTATAAGGCTTCAAGCCAACCGAAATAAACGTATTAACCCTCTGATGAATCCGACATGAAACAATACCTCGAACTTTTAAGGCATATTTTAGCGGATGGAACCGTGAAAAGCGACCGCACCGGCACAGGCACCATCTCCATTTTCGGCTATCAGATGAGGTTCGACCTCTCGGAAGGTTTCCCACTGGTCACCACCAAGAAGGTGCATCTCAAGAGCATAATACATGAACTGCTTTGGTTTCTCGCCGGCGACACGAATGTGAAATATCTCCAGGAAAACGGAGTCAGGATATGGAACGAATGGGCAGACCCTGACGGTAACCTCGGCCATATTTATGGTTATCAATGGCGGTCATGGCCTGACTACCAAGGGGGATATATAGATCAGATTGCAGAGGCTGTCAAGACGATAAAGACAAACCCGGATTCCCGGAGAATTATCGTCAGCGCCTGGAATGTGGCCGATATCGACAATATGAACCTCCCTCCTTGCCATGCCTTCTTCCAGTTTTATGTATGTGAGGGGAAACTGTCGCTACAGCTTTACCAGAGGAGCGCAGACTGTTTTCTTGGAGTGCCTTTTAACATTGCAAGCTATGCCTTGCTGACAATGATGATGGCCCAAGTATGCGATCTCCGACCCGGTGATTTCATCCATACTCTCGGTGACGCCCATATCTATCTCAACCATCTAAAGCAAGTGGAAGAGCAACTTTTGAGAGAACCTCGGCCACTTCCTGTCATGAAATTAAACCCCGATGTGAAAGACATCTTTGATTTCAAATATGAAGATTTCCATCTGGAGGGCTACGATCCTCATCCGGCCATCAAAGGCCTCGTAAGTGTCTGACCACTTCCTTCCAGATGCTTCCGTCGTCGGAAAGCTCCCCTAAATGCAAACACGGTTTCATGCAAGCACGATTTTAAATTTTTTGCTGTCTTATATAACCTTTTTATTGCTTTCCGATAATAATGACTACTTTTGCTCATGGTTATAATGTGTTTTGTGGTGAAACAAATATAACCATTTAGGATTGACTCCTCAACCCCGGCGGTGTTGATTATTCTATAAATAGGGAGGGGATAGAATCACTCAGAATTCTATCCCCTCCGGTATCTTTGGCCGCGTCGGGTTTTACCTTACTGCGAGCTTGAATGTCTTGTCGGATACTTTCACGAAGTAGATGCCACTGTTAACGCTTATTCGAGTCAGGTCTTCGGCTATGCCGGCGGCTATGACCACTCCGTTGGCAGACGTAACCATATAGCCTTCACCTTGCGCGCCACTTATCAGGATCTCTCCATCTTCGGAATATACTTTCACGCCGGCGCTTTCAAGCATATTCACACCCGACGGAGCCACTGTCACTGTCTCTACCTGCGACTCTCCCTGGTCGTAAACGGCCGATACACCGTAGGTGTTGCCATTATCGAGATCCGGAGCCATATCGGTCCAGTTCAGATCGGTAGCAGCTGCATCATTCACTTTCTCACCCTCGCGATATACCCTGTATCCACGGAGGTTGAGAGTCTCAAGGCCCTGCGGAGTATAGGTGAGATCGTCGATGAAGAAGAAATAACCGCCCTTGCTGTAATGCCTGATCATGAAATATCTGGCACCCTCGGGCAACTGATAAGAATAAAGCATCCAGTCGCCTGTAGCTGTCTCAAGCGGGAAATAGTTATCCTGGAAATCGCTGAATTCTACGCCATCTGTGGAATAGTAAACCTGGAAATTCTCCGGATAAGTATGGGCCAAGGCCTTGGCATAGAAGCTGATGGTCTGAGCCTCACCTGAGAGGAGCGGAGATATCAGACGGTCGTCGACATTATAGTTGGTGTAGTAGGAGTACATTGACACAAGACACTTGCTTCCGGAGAAAGCCGTGTAACGCAAGTCAGCTCCAAAGTATTTGTTTCCGCTCTCATCCACGTAGTCGATATCCCAAACGGTGAATGATTGTTTTGATCCCATTTCAATCGGGAAACCGCCATCCTGGAAACCTCCTACGGGAAGATCGTCGCCATCTACAAGCGTATAGTTTCCGATGCCTGTGTACATCGTAGACCAAGCGTTGTAACCTTCGAAATCATCTGTTATGGGTTGTGCTGTAGTTGGCACATTCGGAGCCGACCATTCAACAGCCACTGTGTTATCTTTAAGAGTTGCCGTAAGATTGGTTACAGTCGGGTAATCATTCTCAACCACCTCGAAGGATTCTCCCTCTGCCTTATTGTCGAGAGTGTCGATATCGCCATCGATTGTCACTTCAGCAGAGTATTTGTGGGTGCCGAGATTGTCACGCCCGATGATATTGGAGAATACCACCGCTTTGAGCTCTCCGGGATCCACTTCCGACAGAGTCTTGGTTTCAACTTCCTTGCCATCCATAAAGAGCACCAAAGAAGCATTGTCGATAGGTTTGCCGGCATTATTCTTCACTGAAACAGTGACAGAATGTTCGGTGCCCACAAAAGCCTGTGTGTTGGAAACAGCTTTAACTGCTGCGTCTGCCTCTGAGGCTTCGTCGATCAGAACCTTGTCAATGTGGATGAACGACAGGAGTTCCTCCTCATTGGGGTAGGCATAGAATCTGCGGGCCACACCTTCAAAACCTATATAAACCACTTTATGGGCATACTCTGACAGGTCGACAGTGATCTTATGCCATCCCGGGATGCCATCGGTCCAATCGTCGACCGACTTGCGGGCCACTTCCTTGAATTCATCGTTGCCTTCACGCACTGAGACTGCAAATTCGTTGGAATCCCTGTATCTGCCTTCCGACATGTTGTAGAGGTAGAGTGAAAGCACCGGATGGTCGGTGGCGAGGTCGATACGTCCTGTGTAAAGCCTTGCGGAGCTACCGGTGGCCACGGCTGCTTCCATTATTGCGATACCTCCGTCACCGTCTACCGGATTCACACCTGTCTGCGGATTCCTTGTATTGAATCCCCACATGGCAATACCGGCCAATTCTTCACCCATCATGCCATGAGATGAATTGGATTTCGGGAAGCTTTCGGTGAATGGCAATGTGTAAGGATTGCCTACAGCCATATACTTGGTGATATTCTCATAGTAAGCGCCAACACCTGCGGCACATTCGCCATCATGCACCGTCTCCTCGTGGGGCTTGGTGAGGGCGTCTACGTAGAACTTCATGAACTGTTGGTTCTGCGGATTCATAGTGACAGTGTAGGAGAGTCCGTTTTCAAAGAGACCTGCAGACACATAGTCATCGTAGGAAGTGGAACCGGTCACTGGGTTATAGTTCACGTGCCCCACATTGTAGTATATCTTGGAAGTATTAAGAGGATAGCCGTCTTTGTCGGTGGCAGGAGCCTCCCATGTGATAGTCACTTCTCCATATTTATCGGGATTTTCCACGGCGGTGACAGACGGCAGCCATGACGGAGTGTTCAGTCCGATGAAGGCTTTGATGTCTATGTCGATTGTCGGGATCTCCATTTTTGAATCGGAGTTATAGCCGTAGTTGGTGATTGTATAGAGATGCACACCTTCCGTGATACCGGAGTCGTCCACTGATACAGCGGTGCCGGGTTTCTGGTTGGATGCAGTCCATATCTCATTGCCGTCACGAAGCACTACAGTCTTATAGACATCCGAAGCGAGTGGACTGCCAAGAAGGTCGTTCTGAGGAATGTTGAAAGTGATTTGGGCAGTGAGAGCTCCCTCTGAATCCGGAGCCACGACAGCATTGGTCACGGGACCCGGATAAGTGCCCGGGATCTTGTCGCTTATCTTGATATCATCGAGATATATCTCGCGACCCAGATATGGTTCGGCAATCGCGTGCCATGCGAGGTAGTATTCCCCGGTTTTATCCACTGTGAACCAGGCTTTGAATGCTTCTTTACTGTTGAAGCTGCCTCTTATATAGAAAGGTTCCAACACTTTGACATTCAGACCGTCGACCTCCGGGGCTGTGCCGAGAAGCACTTCCAGCTGATTGTTGTAGTATTCTGCAGTGTCTTCGGTGTCAAGCCAGCTTGAGAAGTCGAGCCTATAGTACATCCCCTCTTCCAGATGGATAGGAGGAGTGATAAGATAGTCATCTTGTCCGTCTTCCCGGTCGGGATAAGAGCGCACTGATTTGTTGAGCGGCATATAACTCCATGTGTAGCCTCTTTCCTGCGGGTCGACAACTGTGAAGCCGGTGAAATCGCTTGCAGAGTCGAATGTGTTGGAATAGGGGGGCTCGATAGCCATCACGAATACGGAGGTCTCGAGACCGGGGCCGGCTTCCGTGTAAGGGATAAGGCGGAATTCATCCTGCGAACCCAGAGTGAACTGAACGTCATGGCTAAGAGACTGCCCGGCCTGCGGATTCCGGAAAGTGTAGATGAGTTCCTTGTTGCGATATAACTCTATCTTGGTGAGCGAGCTCATCTGAGCGCCGGCTATCGTGAGGGTCGGGGCTGTGAAGCTGAGGGTGGCATTACCCATCGGTTGCTTATACTGCACGTCGATGCTTCCGATTGCTTCGGGAAGAGAGCCTGACACCTCGTAAATCTTAAGGTCGGACATTCCGAGCGAGCCGCTGCAATCGAAATGATGGATTCCAAAGAATGCGTTGCCTGAGAATTCAGGATTATAGTAGGCCGAATAGACTTTCGGCACCATCGACTTGATCTTGAAAGCCGGCATGATCGAGGTTGTCAGGGCTTCGGGAGTGTTGGAATTTCCGGCAACAACCTCAAGTTGAGTCGGCATCTCAATAAATTCATTTACAAAAAATGTTGCATCCACGCGATATGTCTTATCTTTATCCACGAGTAGACCGGGAGTGATAAGCCAGTTGTCGCCATTGGCATTCCCGGATACCGGAGGGCTTGACTTGTAAGACATGAAAACACCATCGTGGTAATGAGCATCATCGATTTTACTGTGGTAAGCCCATGCACTGTTATCGCCATCGCCATCTATGATTGTGAACTCATAAAGACCAGTAGAACTTACAGCGGGATGGAACGGCAATGGATTGTTGAGAGAAACTATGGATGAATAAGCAGTGGCGGGATTTGTGTATCGTTGCAGATCTACCTTGTATTGCCATGCGCTTCTTGTAGATTCGTCGATATCGTTGTCGATGAATTCACCCGATTCATCTCCCTCCACGAGTTTCTTGCCATCGCTCATACGAGAGATGGTTGCAACTGTTCTATCCTCTCCCTGAGGAATCTGGCTCACATAATAATCTGTGAGAGGTAACGCATATTTAATCTTGATACCCTGACCCGGGAGATAGATTGCATGAGCCTTGTAGTTATAACCGTAAAGGCTGTTGACTTTGGACGAATCCTTGCCATATTCCTGGGTAATGGACGGTGGTTGTGCGCTATTGCCAAGAGGAACTGCTGCAGAAACAAGGATGGCCTCTCCGTCGGAACCGTTGTTGGAACAAACAATGGAGTACATATAATTTCCTGCCACGGAAACATTGTCGGTGAAAGAGAGGGATTTCCCCGGGGTTTCATTTGTGAATTCCGTTACGAGAGCGCCGTCTCTGAGTATTTTGACACTTTGGATGGAATTGAGAGGGTCGCCTACAACGGTTTTTGTAGGAAGCGAGAAAGAGATTGTGACGTCTTTCCCGTTGATTGATCCCTTGACATTGGAGACAACGTCGGGGGTCTGGACATCCACCTCGATTACGTTGATATCGTCGAGCCCGACACGGTTGACATTGCCACCTCCATGATTACCGAAACCGAGATAGCGTTTGGTGCCGTCGCTCTTGAAATAGACAGTGTAAGATGGACGACTGGTGGCGGTGAAAGTTTCACCTTTCTCTTTAACGAAAATTTCGGTGAAAAGACTTGGGTCTACTTTATATTCATATTTTGGCTGATTGTAAAGCGCCACATTGAATTTTTGGTAATTCTGGAGTGCAGGAGCCGTAAACCAAGAGCCAAAAACGAAAGTAAGCTTATAGACACTTCCGTTTTTGAGGTCAAGCTCTTTGGTGAATATCGTACTTCCGTTGATGTCTGTGGTTTGGGTTTTTACAGCCGGAGTGTAAGAGAAAGCATTGTTTGCCTGAGTTCCGGATCCGTAGGGTTGGATACTCCAGTTGTTGGCGTAGCCTTTGTCGCTTACCCAAGTCACTGTGGAAATATCCTCCCCGGGATTGTAGTAAGGGATTGATTCCAGAGCAAACCCTGTCTGCGAGGCAAGACACAAGCACCCTAGAATCAGTGGTGATTTAATGCGTTTCATGAGGTTATGTTAATTAGTAAATTTCAATAGAAAGTTTCCGTTTTCCGCTTCTTAATTGACATTTGTCAGCAAAGGAGAGGAAATAATTTACAAATTTAATAAAAAAGTTTTTTACGCACAATAGAAAAGGCCGTCTATCCTGTTAGTAATCAATACACAATAACTCAATAACGCAAAAAGACGCAATAACACAATGTTTCTAATGGAGCGGAGAAGACGGGGGGATATAAAAAACGAGCCGATATCCTGAAAGGATACCGGCCGTCTTTGCTTTTTGTCTTATTTCTTACAGTTGGCTAAAATTATTCAGCAGCTGCAGGTTGAGCCTCGGCAGCAGCTACTTCAACGATTGTGTCGTTAACGACTGAGTCGTTAGCCAAAGTGTCGGATACAACAGCTACATCAGCAACCATTTCCTGTTCGGGAGCCTCTTCAGCTGCCTTTTCTTCAGCCTTTTTGCCGCCACAGCTTACCAGCGCTACGCTGAAAAGAACTGCAAGTGAAAGAAATACTTTTTTCATCTCGTTAAAAATTAAAATAATAAAACAATTTTTTGCTATCAAAAACGGTGCAAATTTACAACTTATTTTTTGTTTTCAAATGATTTCCTAATTTTTTTTTGCTTTAAAACATATTTTCTTTCACTTTTAACATATTAAAGTTAAATAATTGAATAAAATCCTATAAAATTTAACATATAAAGATATAAAGTAACTTCATAATATCATGGACGACGAGATAATGGAATGTCAGAGGTGTCAACAGGTTGGATACGGAAACAGGAATGTTTCCGCTCATGCATTAGCATTGTAAACTTGAGAAGTTCTGATGGGAAAATTACGGAAACAGGAATGTTTCCGCCCCTTTAGCAGCGAGTTGGCAAATAACGGGATGAACTTTTCCAAAGTTCACATCATAAAATAGTTCACATCCTAAAATAGTTCACATCATAAAATAGTTCACATCCTAAAATAGTTCAGATTTAAAAATGAGATTTGGGTCTTTTCCCGGATAATCATTTTTTTATTATTTTTGCGTTATAGTTGTAAGGACTCTGCACTCAGCTGTCTGTCAACAACAATAACAACACTAACACCCCTTGATGCTATCCCGACTATTTTATATATCGATAATAACCATGCTTCTGCCGGTTTTCTTCTCCTGCTCAAAGGAAGAGGAGGTGAGACAGCCGGAAAATATAATGGGAATATGGTCGCCCGACGACAGCACCTATCTGGAATTCACTACCAACAACTCAG